>NZ_JBEORY010000004.1:0-231121 GCF_040302665.1 Kitasatospora sp. NPDC097691
ACTGATCCACCCCGAAGGGCTTCACCGTTCGACTTGCATGTGTTAAGCACGCCGCCAGCGTTCGTCCTGAGCCAGGATCAAACTCTCCGTGAATGCTTACTCGGCCCCAACATTAAGCAGGGCCGGTCCACACCCGCGTTGAGCGGCACGGCAACCACCGGAATAGGGCGGCCCCGCGCACTGCGTCCTCGCTAGTGTTATTTCAAAAGGAATCTCCAACCCCGATCAAACGACCGAGGCCGGGGATGTCAACATATCTGGCGTTGACTTTTGGCACGCTGTTGAGTTCTCAAGGAACGGACGCTTCCTTCGGACCGCCTTCCAGCGGACCCTCCGGGCTTCGTTCTTTCGTGTTTCCAGCTTATCAAATGTTTTCCGCTCCGTTTACCGGAGCTTCATTCACCCGATTCGCTTTCCGCTTTGCCGCCCCGGTCTCCCGCGGCGACTCCGGAACTGTACGGGGACCGGCCCGCCACATGCAAATCGCCCCCGCCCGGGAGTCCGGACGGGGGCGATTCGTGGTTCGATCACCGTCAGGCGCGGCCCATCTCCTCGACGATGGCCGCCGCGAAGGCATCGATGTCGGCCTCCGTGGTGTCGAAGGAGCACATCCAGCGCACCTCGCCGGTGTGCTCGTTCCAGAAGTAGAAGCGGTAACGCTTCTGCAGCCGCTCGCTCACCTCGCGCGGGAGGATCGCGAACACCGCGTTCGCCTGGACCGGGCGGACGATCTCGACGCCGTCGATGTCCCGGACCGCGGCCTCCAGGCGGCTGGCCATCGCGTTGGCGTGGCCGGCGTTGCGCAGGTAGAGGTCGCCGGAGAGCAGGGCCTCGAACTGGACCGACACGAAGCGCATCTTCGAGGCCAGCTGCATCGAGGTCTTACGCAGGTACTTGATGTTGCGGACCCGCTCGGGGTTGAGCACCACCACGACCTCGCCGAACAGCAGGCCGTTCTTCGTCCCGCCGAAGGACAGCACGTCGACGCCCACGTCGGTCGTGAAAGCACGCAGCGGCTGGCCGAGCGAGGCGGCGGCGTTGGCCAGGCGGGAGCCGTCGACGTGGACGAGCATGCCCAGCTCGTGGGCGTGCTCGGTGATCGCGCGGATCTCCTCGGCGGTGTAGAGGGTGCCGAGCTCGGTGCTCTGGGTGATGGAGACCGCGAGCGGCTGCGCGCGATGCTCGTCGCCGTAGCCCCAGGCCTGCTGGTCGAGCAGCTCGGGGGTGAGCTTGCCGTCCGGGGTGGGGATGGTGAGCAGCTTGATGCCGCCCATCTTCTCCGGGGCGCCGCCCTCGTCCACGTGGATGTGGGCGGTCTCGGCGCAGACCACCGCGCCCCAGCGCGGGAGCAGCGACTGGAGGGCGACCACGTTGGCGCCGGTGCCGTTGAAGACGGGGTACGCCTCGGCCTTCTCGCCGAAGTGGCGGCGGAAGACGTCCTGGAGGTGGGCCGTGTAGTCGTCCTCGCCGTAGGCGACCTGGTGGCCGCCGTTGGCGAGGGCGATCGCGGCCAGGACCTCCGGGTGCACGCCGGCGTAGTTGTCGCTGGCGAAGCCGCGGACGGCGGGGTCGTGCCGCCGTACCGCGTCCGTACGGGTGAGGTCGGTCATCGGGCTGTCAGCCACAGGTGCTGTCCGTTCAGTTCTGCTGCGGGGCGGTCCCAGAGGCCCGCCAGGTGATCGGCGAGGTCCGCGGTGTCGGTGAAGCCGGCGAACTTCGCCTCCGGCTTCTCGGCCCGCATTTCGGGGCTGACCAACGCCTTGATCACCAGGATCGCAGCCGCCGCGGTGGGCTCGCCGTCCGGGGCGGTGGTCTCCTTCTTGAACGAGTCGGCCATGGCGAGGGTCCACGCCTCGGTGGCGGCCTTGGCGGCGGCGTAGGCGGCCCCGCCGGCGGTGGGCTTGTGCGCGGCCGCGGCGGAGATCATCGCGTAGCGGCCGGACTCGCTGCGGACCAGCGCGGGCTGGAAGGCCAGCGAGGTGTGCTGGAGGGTGCGCACGACGGTGTCGTGCAGGAAGTCCCAGTCGTCCAGTCGGCTGTCGAAGAAGGTCTTGCTGCCGCGCCAGCCGCCGACCAGGTGGAAGAGGCCGTCGACGTGGCCGTGCTCCGACTCCAGGTGGTCGGCCCAGTCGTGGACCTCCTGCGGGTCGAGCAGGTCGATGACCTGGCCGCTGACCTTGGCTCCGCGCACCGCCACCCGGGTGGCGTCGAGGGCGGACTCCAGGCGCTGGGCGTCGATGTCGGCACCGATCACGGTGGCGCCGTCGGCGGCGAGGCGGCGCAGCACGGCGCGGCCGGCCGGGCCGCTGGCTCCGGCGACGGCGATGACCTTGCCGGCCAGCGGCGCGTTGGTGGAGGTGGTCACGCTGCGGCTCCCTGGGTGCTGTTGCCGGTGATGCCGGTGGTGGAGGCGATGACGCCGCTCAGCTTCTTGTTGAGGGCCTCGTAGAACATGCTCAGCGGGAACTCGTCCGGGAGCACGGCGTCGCACAGGGCCTTGTTGAGGGCCTTGCCGTCGGTGATGTCGAGCGGCAGGGCCTCGGGGCCCTTCGCCCAGGTGGAGGCGGGGTGCGGGGTGAGGTACTGGGAGACCAGCTCGTAGGCGGCGATCCAGTGGGCCGGCTTGGGCCGGTCGATGCCGTCGCGGTACAGCTTCTCGATGTCGGCGCAGAGCGCGTTGGTGACCTGCGGGGCGCGCTCCCAGTCGATGCTGAGGCGGTTGTCGCGCCAGCGCAGCGCGTCGTGCTTGTGCAGGTACGCGAAGAGCAGCTGGCCGCCGAGGCCGTCGTAGTTGCGCACGCGGTCGCCGCTGACCGGGAAGCGGAACATGCGGTCGAAGAGGACGGCGTACTGGACGTCGCGGGCGTGCGGGTTGCCCTCGCTCTCCAGCTGCACCGCCTCCTTGAAGGTGGTGAGGTCGCAGCGGAGCTCCTCCAGGCCGTACATCCAGAACGGGCTGCGCTGCTTGATCATGAAGGGGTCGAACGGCAGGTCGCCGTGGCTGTGGGTGCGGTCGTGGACCAGGTCCCACAGGACGAAGGTCTCCTGCGCGCGCTGCTGGTCCTGGAGCAGGCCCTCGGCGTCGGCCGGGATCTCCAGGCCCAGCTGCCGGACGGCGCTGGTGGAGACGGCGCGGAAGCGCGCGGCCTCGCGGTCGCAGAAGATGCCGCCCCAGGTGAAACGTTCCGGCGCCTTGCGCACGGACACCGTCTCGGGGAAGAGGACGGCGGAGTTGGTGTCGTAGCCGGCCGTGAAGTCCGTGAAGGTGATCGGCACGAACATCGGGTTGTCGAAGCGGGTGCGCTCCAGCTCGGCCAGCCAGTCGGGCCACACGACGCGCAGCAGGACGGCTTCCAGGTTGCGGTTCGGGTTGCCGTTCTGGGTGTACATCGGGAAGACGACCAGGTGCTCCAGGCCGTCCTCGCGCTGGTCGGCGGGCTGGAAGGCGAGCAGCGAGTCGAGGAAGTCGGGCTCCCGGTAGCCGGTGTCGGCCCACTTGGCGAGGTCCGCGTCGACGGCGGTGAGGTACGCGGCGTCGTGCGGGAAGTTCGGGGCGAGCTCCTCGACGGCGGCGCGGACGGTGGCGACCAGCGGGTCGACGGCGTGCCGCTGGACGGCGGCCAGGTCGATCGAGCCGTCCTTGGACTGCAGCGGGCGCAGCGACTCGACGGCCTCCTTCAGGCGCAGCCAGGCCGGGTGGCCGGCGAGGGTCGAGACCGGGGCGTCGGCCGCCACAGCGAGCCTTGGCGAAAGATTCTGCATCGTGGACTCACTTCGACAGGAGTTATTTCAACGGGGACACCATAAGTACGAAAGGTTCTCCCGTTCAAGGGGGTCCGGACCGGCAAAGCTCCGGTGCGCCGCCGCTGCGGCCCGAAATCCTGTGCGGGCAGGCCGTTGTCCGGCATGTGGACACTGATCTGGATGTTCTGGACAGATGCGCTGTTCTGATGCGAACCTCCCGGCATGTTCCCGGCGGTGATCACGGTGGCCGTACGCCACGACAGCCCGTTCCGGGTGCCCTCCCGTCGACACGGCGGCTGTTGCTGTCGGTGTCGCGCGCGCGGTCTCCGCTGCCACTGTCGCCGCTGCTGTTGACCCGGCCACCGGCCGCTGTCCGGCTGTCGTCGACCCGGCTGCTGCGGATCCGGCTCGGGGCACCGCGGACATGGGCCCGTACGCCGACCATGCCGTGTGTGTTCCGGCGCCGCCACCGGGGGAAGTGATCCGCCGGGAAACGGCCCGCCCCTCCGCGGCCTGCCGTCCCGCCCGTTCGCCCCGACCGTCCTGCTCGCCGTACCCGTTCTCCCCGCCCGTCCTGCCCGGTCCTTCCTCTTGGAGTCCCGCCATGACCCTCCGCAAGCCGTCCGCCGTACTGTCCCTCGCCGCGCTGGTGGCCGCCGCGGCCACGCTGAGCGCGTGCGCACCGCAGGACTCGAAGTCCGACGCCGCCTCCGGCGCCCAGGGCGCGGCCGGCACGGCGGCGGGCTGCGCGCCGGGGGCACTGGCGACGCGGACGGCCGGGACGCTGACCATCGGCACCGACAAGCCCGCCTACGACCCCTGGTTCTCCGAGGACAAGCCGGAGAACGGCAAGGGCTTCGAGTCGGCCGTGGCCTACGCGGTGGCGGAGAAGCTCGGGTACCCGACGTCCAAGGTCAGCTGGGTGGTCGCGCCGTTCGGCAAGGCGACCGCGCCGGGCGCCAAGGACTTCGACTTCGACATCAACCAGGTGTCGATCAGCGACGAGCGCAAGCAGGCGGTGGACTTCTCCTCCGGCTACTACGACGTGCGCCAGGCCGTCATCGCGCTGAAGAACTCCAAGGCGGCGGGCGCCAAGAGCATCGCCGACCTCAAGGCCGCCAAGCTCGGCGCGCAGGTCGGCACCACCAGCCTGGACACCATCACCGGCACCATCAAGCCGAGCAGCCAGCCGGCCGTCTTCGACTCCAACGACCTGGCCAAGGCCGCGCTGAAGAACGGCCAGGTCGAGGCCCTGGTGGTGGACCTGCCGACCGCCTTCTACATCACCGGCGCCGAGGTGCCGGAGGCCCAGGTGGTGGGCCAGTTCGAGACGGCCTCGCAGGGCGAGCAGTTCGGCCTGGTGCTGGACAAGGGCTCCAAGCTGACCGGCTGCGTGTCGCAGGCCGTGGACGCGCTGCGCTCGGACGGCACGCTGGCGAAGCTGGAGAAGCAGTGGCTCTCCGACGCCGTCTCGGCGCCGGTGCTGAAGTGAGCGCTGACACCAGCCCCGGCACGGCCGGGGACGCGACGGCGACCGGAGCCCCGGAGCTCGCGAAGCGCGCGGACGGGGACGACGGGTACCGCCCGTCCGAGCGGCGACTCGCGCACGAGGCGTACCGGCGCGCCCGGGCCCGCCGATCGGCGCTGATCGCCGCCGCCTCGACCCTCGCGACAGCGGTCGCGCTCTACCTGCTGATCGTCAACTCCCCCGGCTGGCAGGTGACTCGACGGACCTTCTTCAACCTCGGCTACGCCCGTCAGGCGCTGCCCGAGGTGCTGAAGGGGCTGCGGGTGAACCTGGAGCTGATGCTCGGCTGCGGGGTGCTGATCCTGGTGTTCGGCCTGCTGCTCGCAGTACTGCGGACGCTGCGCGGGCCGGTCTTCCTGCCGGTGCGGCTGCTGGCCACCGCGTACGTGGACTTCTTCCTCGGGCTGCCGATGATCATCTGTCTGCTGGTGATGATCACCGGGGTGCCGGCGCTGCGGCTGACCGGGGTCACCACCGATCCCCTGCTGCTGGGCGGGGCCGCGCTGGTGCTGACGTACTCGGCGTACGTGTCGGAGGTGTTCCGCTCCGGCATCGAATCGGTGCACCCGAGCCAGCGGGCCGCCGCGCGGTCGCTGGGGCTGACCAACGCGCAGGCGATGCGGTACGTGGTGCTGCCGCAGGCGGTCCGCCGGGTGGTTCCGCCACTGCTCAACAACCTGGTGAGCTTGCAGAAGGACACCGGGCTGGTGTCCATCGGCGGTGCGATCGACGCGGTGTACGCGGCGAAGATCATCGCGTCCCGGTCCTTCAACTTCACGCCGTACCTGCTGGCGGGTCTGGTGTTCATCGTGCTGACCGTTCCGCTGACCCGGTTCGCCGACTGGCTGACCGCGCGGATGAACCGTCGGCAGCTCCAGGGAGGTGCGGTGTGACGACGCAGGTGCTGCGGCTGGACTCGGTGCGCAAGACCTTCGGCGCCCAGGTGGTGCTGCGCGACGTGGACCTCGCCGTGCCCGAGCACTCGGTGACGGCGCTGATCGGGGCCTCCGGCTCCGGGAAGTCCACGCTCATGCGGTGCGTCAACCTGCTGGAGGGCATCGACGACGGAGCGATCTTCCTGGACGGTGAGGAGATCACCGATCCACGCGCGGACGAGGACGCCGTGCGGCGCCGGATCGGAGTGGTGTTCCAGTCGTACAACCTGTTCCCGCACATGACCGTGCTGGAGAACATCACGCTCGCGCCGCGCCGGGTGCACGGGGTCGCGCGGGCCGAGGCGGAGGCGCGGGCGCTGGAACTGCTCGACCGGCTCGGACTGGCGGCGAAGGCCGAGGAGTATCCGGACCGGCTCTCCGGCGGGCAGCAGCAGCGCGTCGCCATCGTGCGCGCACTGGCCACCGGGCCGCGGCTGCTGCTCCTGGACGAGATCACGGCGGCGCTCGACCCGGTGCTGGTCGGGGAGGTGCTCTCGGTGGTGCGGGACCTCAAGGAGCAGGGGATGACGATGGTCCTCTCCACGCACGAGATGGGGTTCGCGCGGGAGGTCGCCGACCAGGTCTGCTTCCTGGACGACGGGGTGGTGCTCGAACAGGGGCCGCCGGAGCAGGTGTTCGGCGATCCGCGGGAGGAGCGGACGCGGCAGTTCCTCAGCCGGGTGGTCGCCTCGGGACGGCTCCAGGGCTGAGGCCGGGCGGCCGGTGGGGGTGTGCGGCCGGGAGCTTCGCAACGACGGTCACAACCGTGCGCCCCCGTACGCGCCCTGGCCACGCCGAGGTGGCAGCGGTGATCGTGGACGGGACGACCGTCACCGCGGACGGGGGCGGCGAACGGCGGCGAACGGCGGCGACGACACGACGAACAGATGACGACTGACAGCTGACAGCCGACAGCTGACAGATGTTGAAATCTGTCAGCTGTCATCTGTTCGCCGACCGCTGTTCGTCGTTCGCCGCCCTCCGTCGCCCGCCGCCCCGGGAGGCCGCCGTTGCACGGACCCACCCTGGTCAACTGGCTCCTCGCCCTCCTCACCGCCACGGCCGGCGCCACCTGCCTGATCCGGCTGCGCCACTCCCCCACACCCTGCGCGTCGGGCACGCACCGCCCGCGCGCCCGGGAGTCCGACGCCGCCGAGGCCCTGATGGGGCTCGGCATGGCCGCGATGGCCGTCACCGGCGCCACCGTCCCGGCTGCCGTCTGGGCCTCGCTGTTCGGCCTCCCCGCCGCGGCCTTCCTGCTCGCCGCCGCCCACGCCCCGGCCGGCCGGGCCCACCGGTTGCACCACGCCGTCGGCGCGCTCGCCATGACGTACACGGCCCTCACGATGGCCGGGCCCCCCGGCCATCAGCACCACCAAGGCGGCCTGGGCGTGCCGCTGCTGACCGGCGCCCTCCTCCTCTACTTCGGCGGGTACGCCGTCTGGGCCGGCAGCCGGCTGCTGCGCACCCCGGCCGGCACCCTCGCCGTCGGCACCGCCGGACTCCCGCAGGCCTGCCGGCTCACCGTGGGCATCGGCATGTTCGCCATGCTCCTGACCATGTAATGCCGCCCGCCCTCGTACGCCAATCCCCCGCCGCGCGCGTGGCGTTGGTCACTGGCCCGTCGAAAGCCGTTCCACCGGACGTCGCCAGCGCATAGGTTGGCAGGGAGCGCCATGTCGCGTTCCGTGCGTACTCGGGGAGCCCATGCGATGACTGCCCTGATCGGCCTGCTGCTGCTCGGACTGCTGCTCTCGACCGTCGCGCCCCGGCTGCTGGCCCGGGCCCGCTGGGTGGAGCGCGAACCGGTGCTGGCGCTGCTGGTGTGGCAGTGCCTCGTGGTGGCGGTGCTGCTGTGCTGCGCACTGGGTCTGCTGCTGGCCGCCTCCGCCGCCCTGCCGGAGCTGCGCGCGCTGGTGTTCTCGGGTGCGCCGCTCGGCGTGGAGGCCGCGTACGGGCTGCAGGACGCCGAGGGCTGGGGCCGGCTGTGCGCCGCGGTGCTGGCGGCCGGTGGGGTCCAGACGGTGCTGGCGCTCACCCGCGAGGTCCGTACGGCCAAGGCGCTGCGCGACCGTCGGCATGCGCAACTCGCCACCCGCGCGCCGGAGTTGCCCGATTCGATCGAGACCACCCGAAGCAGCCGGGAGCGGCTGGTGGTGCTGGAGAACGTCCGCCCGGAGGCCTGGTCGCTGCCGGGCCCGAACTCCCGCCTGGTGGTCACCACCGGCGCGCTCCAGCAGCTGACCGATCGGGAACTGGCGGCCGTGTTGAGCCACGAGCGCGGCCACGTGCGGGCCCGGCACCACTGGCTGCAGCAGTTCGCGCAGGCGCTCGCCTCCGGCTTCCCCGGCGTGGGCGTGTTCAGCGCGTTCCGCGACCAGGTGGCGGAGCTGGTCGAGCTGGCGGCCGACGACCGGGCCGCACGTCGGCACGGTCGGCACACCACCGCCCTCGCGCTGGCCGAACTCAACCTGGACCGCGGGGTGTTCGGCTCCTGTCCGCCCGGCCTGGCGCAGTCCCCGAAGCGGGTGGACCGCCTCCTCGCGGGCCGCCCGCGGCTCCCGGTGTCACACCGGCTCCGGCTCACCGTGGTGGCCCTCGCCGCACCCGCCGCGGCCGTCCTGCTGGCCGTCGCCCCGGGGCTGCACTCGCTCCTCTGAGCCGCTCAGCGACCCGGGCGGATCGCCGTTCCGGGCCGGTCCGAGCCAAGCAGACCCAAGCAGACCCGAGCAGACCCGAGCAGACCCGCTCAGCCGGACGGAACGTGACGCCGGATCAGTCCGGCGGGGCTTCGCAGGACTTGTCGAGCCCGCCGCCGCCGAGGGTCAGCCCCAGCACCTCGCGGTGGAGCGGCCGGGCCTGCTCGTAGCGATCCCGACCGGCCTCGGTGAGGGTGAGCACGATGCCCCGCCGGTCGGCCTCACACATCGCCCGGGTCACCAGACCGGCCTTCTCCAGGCGGGCGATCAGCCGGGAGAGCGCACTCTGGCTCAGGTGGACGGTGGGCGCCAGCTCACTCACCCGCAGCGCGTGGCCGCCGCCGGCGTCGCACCCCTCGACCAGGCGCTCCAGCACCTCGAACTCGCTCATGCCCAGCCCGAACCGGTCACCCAGCTCGCGGTCGAGCATGCAGGCGGCCGCAGCATGCCGGGCCAGCAGCTCGCGCCACTGCGCGACGAGGCCGGCCTCCGCCTGGGAGTCGAGTTCTGCCACGCCGCCACCCTAGCACCCGCGCCGTAAATTATTGCGTTCACATCTAATTCATTTGCATTGAATGCACACGCATGTACTGTCCTCCCCATGACCACCGCGACCGTCACGCCACCCGACGCCCCGTCAACCAGCGGGCCGCACTGGACTCCCCGCCTCTGGGGCACCCTGATCGTGCTCTGCGCCGCCATGTTCCTGGACGCCCTGGACGTCTCGATGGTGGGCGTCGCCCTCCCGTCCATCGGTTCCGAGCTGCATCTGTCCACCTCCACCCTGCAATGGGTGGTCTCCGGCTACGTGCTCGGTTACGGCGGCCTGCTGCTGCTCGGCGGCCGCGCCGCCGACCTGCTCGGCCGCCGTCGGGTCTTCCTGGTCGCCCTGGCCGCCTTCGCCGCCGCCTCGCTGGTCGGCGGCCTGGTCGACGACGGCGGCCTGCTGATCGCGGCCCGCTTCCTCAAGGGCGTCAGCGCCGCCTTCACCGCCCCGGCCGGCCTGTCGATCATCACCACCACCTTCGCCGAGGGCCCGGCCCGCAACCGCGCGCTGTCGATCTACACCACCTGCGGCGCCAGCGGCTTCTCGCTCGGCCTGGTGCTGAGCGGCCTGCTCACCTCGGTCGGCTGGCGCTGGACCTTCCTGATGCCCGTCCCGGTCGCGCTGCTCGCCCTGGTCTTCGCGATCCGCCTGCTCCCCCGCCCGGTCGAGGAGCCCGCCAAGGGCGGCTACGACGTGCTGGGCGCGATCACCGGCACCTCGACCGTGCTGCTGCTGGTGTTCACCGTCACCGAGGCGCAGGGCGCCGGCTGGCTGAGCCTGCGCACGATCGGCTCGTTGGTCGCGGTCGCCGCGCTGGCCGCCGCCTTCCTGCTGGTCGAGAGCCGTACCGCCCACCCGCTCGTACGGCTCGGCATCTTCCGCAACGGCTCGGTCGCCCGGGCCAACCTGGTCGCCTTCGCGATGACCGGCGCGTACGGCGGCTTCCAGTTCGTGGTGACCCTCTACCTGCAGCACCTGCTCGGCTGGTCGGCCCTGCAGATGGCCCTGGGACTGCTGCCGGCCGGCGCGTTCATCGCCCTCTCCGCGCCCTTCATGGGCCCGATCGTGGACCGCTTCGGCACCGGGCGGCTGCTGCCGATCGGCGTGCTCGCCCTGGTCGGCGCGTTCGCCCTCTTCCTGCGGCTGGACGAGCACAGCTCCTACGTCGCCCTGGTGCTGCCCTCGATGCTGCTGCTCGGCGTCGGTTTCGCGCTCGCCTTCCCCTCGGTGAACATCGCCGCCACCGACGGCGTGGCCGACGAGGAGCAGGGCCTGGCCTCGGGCCTGGTGAACACCGCGATCCAGGTCGGCACGGCGGTGGTGCTGGCCGGGGCGACCGCGATGATCACGGCCGGCAGCGCGGGCGGCGACAGCCCGCAGGCCCAACTGGACGGGTACCGGCCGGCGCTGGTGTTCGTCACGGCTGTCGCGCTGGTCGGACTGCTGGTCGCGACGGTCGGAGCACTGGTGGACCGACGTCGCAATGCGGTCCCCGTGACGGTGCCTGACTATGATTATCCGTCAGTCGGGTCGACGGCGGCCCGGGCCGAAGTCCTGACCGAGCGCTGATCCCGTGAGCCCCGCCCGCGGCCGACCCCCGGCCGTCGGGCAGTGGCGCCGGCTCCACCAAACCCCCGTGTTGGTGGAGCCGGCCGTCTTCGTACCGGCCGCCCGGGCGGCGCCCGTCGGGGCGCGGTTCCGCGGGGCGGCAGTCGGCTTCGCAAGTATATTGGCCCGGAGCCAACGAACGTTCGGAGCAGACACGATGGCACCTCGCGGGGATTCGGTCAACGAGGAGATGCGGCAACGCTCCCGCCGGCGCATCATGCGGGCCACCGTCGAGCTGGTTGACCAGCGCGGTTACGCGGGCACGACACTCACCGACATCGCCGAGCGCGCCGGGCTCGCCCGTGGACTGCTCTCCTACTACTTCGACGGCAAACGACTGCTGATGCAGTCCGCGACGCACCGGATGATGCACAAGTCGCTGTCCAGCGCCCTGGCGGAACTCGCGCCCGGCTCCTCCCCCGAAGCCCGGCTGGCCCGCGCCATAGACGCCGTCCTCGCGCTGGCGATGGACCACCCGCGGGTGATGCGCTCCCACCTGGCGCTGATCCTCGACCCGGACACCGGCGCCTTCGTCCAGGACCCGGAGCAGCAGCAGCTCGGCGCCATCCTCCAGGGACTGCTGCTCGACTGGGGCGCGCCGGACCCGGTTGCCGAGCACGCGGTGCTGCGCAGTGCGCTGATGGGAGGCTGCATCGGGGTGCTGCTGCCGGGCGCCGAGCTCCCGCTCGCCCCGATCCGGGCCGACCTCTTCCGCCGCTACGACCTGTCCTGGCACCTCGGCAACCCGCCGCAGCCCGACCCGCCGGAACGCGAAAGGCCGCCGGCCCGCGGTTGACGGCGGGTGGGCGGCCTGCCACTCACTCACTCACTCACTCACTTCGATCCGCTGCCGGGGGCTCCGTGAGGGAGGAGACTCCCGGGGCCCGGACCGCAGCGGCTCGGCGGCGTTCCGGGGCTCAGCGCTCCCTCAGGGTTCGGCGCTCCTGCGGGACTCGGTACTCCCTCAGGGTTCGGCGTTCCCCTGGGGCTCAGCGCTCCTTCAGGATCGAGGCGAGCAGGTCTATGGTGCGCTCCGGTGTGAGGCTGTCCACGCAGAGCCGCTCCATGACCTGGATGTACGCGTCGACGTCGTCCCGCTTGTCCAGGTAGAGCGCACTGGTGAGCTGCTCCAGGTAGACCACGTCCGCGAGGTCCTGCTCCGGGAAGCGCAGGATCGTGAACGCGCCGGACTCCCCGGCGTGCGCCCCAAAGCGGAACGGCATCACCTGGATCACCACGTTGGCCTGCTCGGCGACGTCGATCAGGTACTGCACCTGACCGCGCATCACCTTGGGCCCGCCGACCGGCCGGCGCAGCGCGGCCTCGTCGATGACCGCCCACAGACGCGGGCTGGCGCCCTCGGTCAGCAGCTTCTGGCGGCGCAGACGGAGGCTGACCCGCCGTTCGACCTCTTCCTCGCTGATGACCGGCCGACTCTGGCCGAAAACCGCCCGTGCGTACTCCTCGGACTGCAGCAGCCCGGGGATGAACTGCACCTCGTAGGTGCGGATCAGCTGGGCGGCCTCCTCCAGCCCGACGTAGGTCTGGAACCAGCCCGGCAGCACGTCGTTGAAGCTGTGCCACCAGCCGGACTTGTTGGCCTCGCGGACCAGGCCGAGCAGGGCTTCCCGCTCCATGCCGTCGTCGACGCCGTACAGGCTGAGCAGGTCGGCGACGTCGCGCTCCTTGAAGCTGACGCGGCCGAGTTCCATGCGGCTGATCTTGGACTCGGAGGCCCGGATCGCGTAGCCCGCGTCCTCGCGGGTGATGCCGCGCGCCTCTCGCAGGCGACGTAGCTGCGAGCCGAGGAGGATCCGGCGGACCATCGAGCCGCCGCCCGGCTGAACTGTGGTCATGCGGTCGAAACCTCCACCTAGGGCAAACAGCGCACAGTCTGCCATCAGTTGAGCGCTCACGGTGCCGATACTGACGGATGTTCCTATCAGTTCTGCACTCCGCACACCAGGATGCACGTGCATCCGGCGCTTGCATATGCCAATAGTGCGACTGCACGTGAATCGACTCTTGCATCTGCAGTGAGCGCACACCACCATGGTGCACGTGCACCTGCACATCCCTGGCAATCCCGCGGGCTCCGCGTCGACCCCACGCGCGACTCCGTGCACCGGCCCGACGGCGTCCCCCGCGTCATCGGGCGTTCGAGTGCGCGCGCGTCTGGTCGAAGGGGCGGCCGAGCGGCCGAGCGAGTCGGAGGTGACCGGCATGACCCCGGCGGGTCCAGCCGTGTCCGCCCCCTTATGGGAGGAGCTCTTCATGAGCACCGGTACGGCTTTGGCGGTTGACCCCCATGTGGTCACCTGTACGCTCGCTCCTCGCTTCGAAGCCGTCAGAACCGCGCGCGACTTCGCCCGGACCACGCTCCAGCGTTGGGGACTGACGGAGCTGTTCGACGACGTGGCGCTGGTGGCGTCGGAACTCGTGACCAACGCGCTCCGGCATGCGATCGGCGCACGGCCCGACCCGACGGGCGGTGCCCCGGGCGAGTTCGACTTTCCCACACAGGTGACCCCGGACGGGCGGCTGCCGATCCGAATAAGCCTCGTGCACCGCGCGCCCCAGGTGGTCTGCGCGGTGAGCGATCCGAGCAGCGTGGGCCCGGTGGCCCGGGAGGCGGACTTCGTCGCCGAATCCGGCCGCGGGCTGCACCTGGTGGAGTCCTTCAGCCGCTCCTGGGGCTGGCACCCGCTGGGCAGCGGCAAGGTGGTCTGGGCCCTGTTCGAGGCGGAGCCGGCGGGCGGCCCGCTCGACGGACGCCCGGAGATCGGTGGGCGCGCGGCGATCGACGCGCTCGGCGGCCCGGTCGACATCGGTGGACGGCACCGGCGCTCGGCCTAGCGCCTCGCGGCACGTGGCGAGCAGCGCCCGGCGCGCGGTCGGCCGAAGGACCGGCCCGATGATCGGTCGGGAGACCGGTGCGATGACCTGCCCGGTGATCGGCCGGGAGAGCGGTCGAGTGGTCGATCGGCACACCGGTCGAGTGGTCGGCCCGGTACGCAGTCCCGTGCCAGGCCCTTCAGCGGGCCGAACGGCAGGCGGAGCGGCCGGTCGAGGGAAGCCCCGGGAGGACCACACCCCGGGCCCCTGCGCCAGGCCCCGTCACCGGTTCCCCCGGGCGGCGACCGGTCCGGGAGGCGACGGCACCCGAGACAGTGGAAAAGACAAAGGCCGTCGTGGTGTCGGCACCCACGACGGCCCCCCGATGGTGGAGCACGGCGGTCGGTCAGACCGCCAGGTGGTCGAACTCCCCGTCCTTGGCCCCCAGCAGCAGGGCGGCGATCTCGGCCCGGGTGTAGATGAGGGCCGGACCGTCCGGGAAGCGCGAGTTGCGCATCGCCACGTCGCCGCCCGGCAGGGCCGCGAACTCGACGCAGTTGCCCTGGGAGTTGCTGTGCCGGCTCTTCTGCCAGACCACCCCCGTGAGATCGGCCGCAGCCATCCCGTTGTAGGTGCCGTGCGAGCCGTGCGTGTTCTGCGAGTCGTGCATAGAAGTCTCCCGAAGAGCTCCGGAGTTGTCGTCCAGCGCGGCGCCCCCGGCACCGCCGAACGAACGGACCGGCCCCGTACCGGCCCGGCACAACGCCTCACTTGACGCGATGATAGCTGCAGTGCACGTGCATCAGCACGGGACATTGCAGGTGCACGAGGCCTTTTACCCGCAGCCCCGAACTCTTCACGGGGCCTTCTCCTGACGGTACGTAAACGGACATAGCCGACTGAATCACCGGGGTCGCGATAACCGGCCGTGAGCGGCTCCCCGCTGAATGTTGATCTTCGAATGCCGGGAGTCGCACCGCCGTGACACTCCGTCAGGCGACCTCCGGGCTGTGAGACATCTCACGCGCCGCGAATGCAACGCCGCACCCCACCGGGCACGTCGAGGCAATGGCCCGTGCTCGCACGGGGGTTGGGTGTGGAATGTCCGGATTGTAGGCAAACCGCCCGAACCCGATGCGGCGGACACACCGGGTTCGCACGGCGGCCGCGCGAAACCCGTACGGCAGCCGACTGCAGGCCGGACGGGCAGATGTCCTACGATCTCCGGCATGAGCACCGCAGCCATCCCGGGCGCGCCACTGCCCGTCCGCACTCCAGGCTCCCGTGCGCGGGGGCGCCACCGTCGTCCCGAGCGCCCCGAAATTCCGACCGGCGCACCGGCACTGGTGCTGGCCGTGCCCGCGGCCGCCGGGCCCGAGTCCCGCTCGGTCGTCGAGGAGCTGCTCTCCATCGTCCGCAGCGAGCAGAACGGCGTCCACGCCGCGGTCGGCTACCTCCCCGGCGAGTCCGCCGAGGGCGAGGGCGGCGAGGACCGCACCGTCGCCGAGCTCCTGGCCACGGCCGCCGAAGCCGGCCTGCCGACGCCCGTCCTGGTGCCGCTGGTGCCCGGTCCGCACGGCTTCCTGCCCGAACTCCACGCGCTCGCCGCCGAGTACGGCGCGCCCGTCACCGACGCGCTGGGCCCGCACCCGCTGCTCGCCGAGGCCGTGCACGTACGGCTCTCCGAGGCCGGGCTGGCCCGCGCCGACCGCGCCCGGCTCTTCGCCATCGCGACCGCCGCGGACGGCGTGGTCCTGACCACCGTCGGCGGCGAGGACGCCGCCGCCGCGGCCGGCATCACCGGCGTGCTGCTGGCCGCCCGCCTGGCCGTCCCGGTCGTGGCGGCCGCGCTCGACGTGCCCGGCTCGGTCGCCGCGGCCGTCAACCACCTCAAGGAGACCGGCTCCCAGCGCCCGGCGCTGGCCCCGCTGGTGATCGGACCGGAGGCCGACTCCGAGCTGCTCGCCACGGCCGCCGAGGAGACCGGCTGCCCGTCGGCGGCGCCGCTGGGCGCGTACCCGACCGTCGGCCAGCTGATCGCCTCTACCTACCTGGCCGCGTTGCCCACGCCGTCCCCGGAGGACCTGGCACGGGCCGAGGCGGAGGCGGCGGCCGCCGCCGAGGCCGAGGGGGCCGTGGAGGGCACCCGTGGCGCCCACGCGGCCGCCGAGGGACCTGCCGGACAGTAGCTGACACCGCGCGCCCGTCGGCGCGCACACGGGGCCCGGAACGGTTTGCGTTCCGGGCCCTTCGCTTTGCCCGCTTTCCTGCTCCTGCGCCGTACGGGAGTTACCGGAGTTAAGCGAACAATGAATGGAATGTCCGTTCTGGTGCTGTTTGCAAGGGAATAGCGGGCGCACTCCCGGGCGCTCGAATCACGGCCGCCCCCCCCGGTTCGACCAGTGCTCCGTTTCGCACTTCGACACACCGTCATGCCATTCCTGAGGCAAAGACAGTTGTGGACATCCGCAACCGCATTGCCGAAAAACGATCATTTGCGATCATGATTGCGTGCCATTTTGGCAGTTCCCACTAAACCGTGATGCGCGTCACAGCTATTTGCAGTTTGAACTTAAGTCTGCTTAACGTGCTCCCCGTTCGTGACCACACGGACCCAGTTCATCCGCGACGCCGAGTCCTGCCGTCGGATGTCCTGGCAGCGCGAAAACGCACCACGGCAGGAGCGGGGGACCCACAGGTAAGTCGCCCCGGACCGCTCCCAGGAACGGTTCAGGGCTAGGGGTGAAGCCGCGCTCACGCGCGGCCGGGCAACTCCGGCCCGAATCCGACAGCTCACCTCGCAGGCGTGGGAGAGGACCGCGTCTTCATGCTGCCCACCAACGGCACCCGTCTGTCCAGCCGCACCCGCCGCGTGATCGCCGCCATCGGCGTCGCGGGCGTCGGCCTCACCGTCCCGTGCCTCGTCTCCGGCACCGCCTCCGCCGCCTCCGTCGCGACCTGGGACAAGGTCGCCCAGTGCGAGAGCAGCGGCAACTGGAGCATCAACACCGGCAACGGCTTCTACGGCGGCCTCCAGTTCACCCAGAGCACCTGGTCCGCCTTCGGCGGCACCGCCTACGCCTCGCGCGCCGACCTGGCCACCAAGGACCAGCAGATCGCCGTCGCCGAGAAGGTCCTCGCCTCGCAGGGCCCCGGCGCCTGGCCGGTGTGCTCGGTCCAGGCCGGCCTGACCAAGGGCGGCGCCCCCGCCGCCGTCGACACCTCGGCCGCCGCCAAGCCCGCCGCCCCCGCCGCCCCCGCCGCCAAGCCGGCCCAGACCCCGGCCCCGGCCCCGGCGGCCAAGCCCGCCAAGCCGGCCACGCCCGCCCAGGACGCCGCCGACTCCGGCGCCGGCAACTGGGCCCAGAAGCACCAGCAGGCCGCCCAGAGCGACGACTACACCGTGGCCGAGGGCGACTGGCTGTCCTCGATCGCCGACAAGCACAACGTCCAGGGCGGCTGGCAGCGGCTGTACGAGCTCAACCGCAGCACCCTGACCGACGGCCCGAACACCATCTACCCGGGCCAGCACCTGACCTTCGGTGACCACGGCCAGACCCAGGAGTCCGCCTCGTCGGACAAGTCCGGCTCGGACTTCACCTGGTTCAACCGCTCGCAGAAGTCCGGTCAGTCCGCGAACGGCGGTGCCGTGAACGCCAAGCCGGTCGCCCAGACCCAGACCCCGGCCGCTCAGGCCCCGGCCCAGGCCGCCACCGGCAGCATGGCCGCCGCGGTCGCCTTCGCCGAGTCCAAGGTCGGCCAGGCGTACGTCTACGGTGGCACCGGAAACGGCGGCTGGGACTGCTCCGGTCTGACCCAGGCCGCACTGCGCGCCGCGGGCATCTCCGTCCCGCGCGTCGCCGCCGACCAGGCCGCCGCCAGCACCCACGTCTCGCTGGACAGCCTGCAGCCGGGCGACCTGCTGTTCTGGTCCAACAACGGCAAGGACTCGGGCGTTTACCACGTCGCGATCTACGTCGGCAACGGCAAGTACGTCGAGGCCGCCAACCCGAGCTCGGGCGTGCGCGAGCAGACCATCGCCAACTGGGCCCCGGACTTCGCCGGCCGGGTCTGAGCACGGCGAGACGGCTGACGGACGACAGCCGACAGCCGACGGATACCAGCTGACGGATTCCGGCTGACCGCTGACGGATGACAGATGACAGATTTCAACATCTGTCATCTGTCATCCGTCGCCCGAACGCTGATCGCCCGCCACCCCCGGGGAGAGCCTGGTCGCTCCTCCCCGGGGGTGGCGGCGTATCCCCGTGGTGGAACCCACCCCGAACAGGCATGCTGCTGCTCTGCACCCGAGGAGGAGTCACATGGCCCAGGTCACCGTCACACTCGACGCGAACCTCGCGATCGACGCGATGATGCTCTCCGGAACCAAGAACCCGCAGGACGCCGTCGAACTGGTCCTGCGCGACTACCTGGCCCGCGGCCGCCGCACCGAGGCCCGCACCGGCGACCCGGCCGACGGCAACCGCCTCGCCCAGGAGCGCCCCACCGACGCCGAGCGCGGCTGAGCACGGCTGAACACGGCTGAGCGCTGCCAGGCACCGCCGAGCGCTGCCGAGCACGGGCAGGCACGCCGAAGGGCCCCGGAGAGCAACCGCCCTCCGGGGCCCTTCCCTTGGCCCTGCGGCCGGCGCTCAGCGCGCGCAGGCCCCGGTGGACCCGCGCATCACCAGCTCCGGCTGGAACATGAACTCGCCGCGCTGGACGGCGTTCCCGCCGACCTCCTCCAGCAGCGCGTCCACCGCCGCCGTGGCCATCGCCTCGACCGGCTGGCGGATCGTGGTCAACGGCGGCTCGGTGAAGGCGATCAGCGGCGAGTCGTCGAACCCGACCACCGACACGTCCTGCGGCACCGACAGCCCGCGCTGCCGCACCGCCCGGATCGCCCCGAGCGCCATCATGTCGCTCCCGCAGACGATCGCCGTGCAGCCCTTGTCGAGCAGCGCGCCGGCCGCCGCGTGTCCGCCCTCCACGCTGAACAACGTGTGGTGGACGAGGAGCTCGGCCTCCTCCTGGGTGCGCCCGAGCACCTCCCGCATCGCCGCCGTGAAGCCTTCTATCTTGCGCAGCACCGGCACGTACCGGCGCTGCCCGACGGCCAGCCCGATCCGCTCGTGCCCGAGTTCGGCCAGGTGCTGGACGGCCATCCACATCGCGGCCCGGTCGTCCGGCGAGATGAACGGCGCGTCGATCTTCTCGCTGAAGCCGTTGATCAGCACGAACGGCACCCCGCGCCCGGCCAGTCGCGCGTAGCGGTCGTGGTCGGCCGTGGTGTCGGCGTGCAGCCCGGAGACGAAGACGATGCCCGCCACACCCCGGTCCACCAGCATCTCCACCAGTTCGTCCTCGGTGGATCCGCCCGGCGTCTGGGTGCACAGGACCGGCGTGTAGCCGTGCCGACTGAGCGCCTGCTCGATCACCTGCGCCAGCGCGGGGAAGATCGGGTTGCTCAACTCCGGTGTGATCAGCCCGATCAGCCCGGCGCTGCGCTGGCGCAGCCGGGTCGGCCGCTCGTATCCGAGCACGTCGAGCGCCGCCAGCACCGTCTGCCGGGTGGCGGCGGAGACGTTCGCCTTGCCGTTGAGCACGCGGGAGACGGTGGCTTCGCTGACCCCCGCCTGTGCCGCGATGTCTGAGAGTCGCGCCGTAGTCACGGTCCCAGAGCCTATTGCAACCACGTCAGACCGCCCACCAGCCGGTGCTGTCCGGAGCGAGCACCGTCTCGCCGCCGTCCACCACGAGGTCGGCCGAGGCGAGCAGCAGGGCGCCCGGGGCCGCGATCCGCACCGGCTCGCCGGTGGTGTTCACGGTGCACACGAAGGACCCGCGGCGGAAGGCGAGGGTGCCCTCGGGGCCGTCCAGCCACTCGACCTCCGTGCCGGCGCCGAGGTCGGCCGTTGCCCGGCGGACGGCCAGCGCGCTGCGGTAGAGCTCCAGGGCGGAGGACGGGTCGCCGGTCTGCGCCTCGACGCTCAGCTCGGCCCAGGTGGCCGGCTGCGGCAGCCAGGACGGCCCGCCGGCCACCGGGCCGAAGCCGTACGGGGCCTCGGTGCCGGACCACGGGATCGGGACGCGGCAGCCGTCGCGGTAGCCGTCCTGTCCGGCCTGGCGGAAGAACGACGGGTCCTGGCGCACCTCGTCGGGCAGGTCGGTGACGTCGGGCAGACCGAGCTCCTCGCCCTGGTAGATGTACGCGGAGCCGGGCAGCGCGAGCATCAGCAGGGTGGCGGCGCGGGCGCGGCGCAGGCCGAGCTCGCGGTCGCCGGCGGTGCGGATCTGGGTGCCGAGGCCGGGCTCGTTGCCGAAGCGGGTGGCGTGCCGGGTGACGTCGTGGTTGGACAGCACCCAGGTGGTGGGGGCGTCGACCGGGCGCATCGAGTCGAGCGAGAGGTCGATCACCTCGCGCAGCGCGGCGGCCTCCCAGTCGGTGCCCAGGTACTGGAAGTTGAAGGCCTGGTGCAGCTCGTCGGGGCGGACGTAGTTGGCGGTGCGCTGGACGGTCGGGGTCCAGGCCTCGGCGACACCGATCCGCTGGCCCGGGTACTCGTCGAGGATCTTGCGCCAGCTGCGGTAGATCTCGTGCACGCCGTCCTGGTCGAAGAACGGCATGACGTCGTTGCCGAGCAGCTTGAGCTGGTCGGAGCCGCCGAGGTCGGGCAGGCCGGGGGCCTTGACCAGGCCGTGGGCGACGTCGATGCGGAAGCCGTCCACGCCCATGTCGAGCCAGAACCGCAGGATCGAGCGGAACTCGTCGGCGACGGCCGGGTTCTCCCAGTTGAAGTCGGGCTGCTCGGGGGCGAACAGGTGCAGGTACCAGTCGCCGGGGGTGCCGTCCGGGTTCTCGGTGCGGGTCCAGGCCGGGCCGCCGAAGATGGACTCCCAGTCGTTGGGCGGCAGTTCGCCCTTCTCGCCCTTGCCGGGGAGGAAGTGGTAGCGGTCGCGCAGCGGGGAGCCGGGGCCCTCGCGCAGGGCGCGCTGGAACCACTCGTGCTGGTCCGAGGAGTGGTTGGGGACCAGGTCGACGATGATCCGCAGCCCCAGCCCGTGGGCGTCCCGGATGAGGGCGTCGGCGTCCAGCAGGGTGCCGAACATCGGGTCCACCGCGCGGTAGTCGGCGACGTCGTAGCCGGCGTCCGCCTGCGGCGAGGCGTAGAACGGGGAGAGCCAGACGGCGTCCACGCCGAGGTCACGCAGGTACGGCAGCCGGCTGCGGATGCCGGGAAGGTCGCCCATGCCGTCGCCGTTGGAGTCGGCGAAGCTGCGCGGGTACACCTGGTAGATGACCGCGTCCCGCCACCAGTCTCTGTGCGTGCCGCCCACCGCAGGAGCCGGGGTGGCCGCCTCGTGAGCGGTGTCGGCGACAGGCCGGGAGGTGTCGGCCAGGTTCTGGGTCATGGACGGTATCCCTTGGGGATCGGAGGAGCGGGGAGCCTTGCGCGCGAGGTGTGTCGCGGCAGGCGTCACGACTTGGAGGCACCGGCGGTCAGGCCGGTGACCAGGTGGCGCTGCACCAGGTAGAAGAAGGCCGCGGACGGGATCGCGATCAGCACGGCGGTCGCGGCCATCAGGTTCCACTGGGCGTCGTGCTCGCTGACGAAGGTCTGCAGGCCGACGGCCAGCGTGTACTTGTCGGAGCTGAGCATGAACGTCGAGGCGAACGGCACCTCGGCCCAGTAGGTGAGGAAGGAGTAGAAGGCGGCGACCGCCAGGCCCGGGCGGGCGAGCGGCAGCACCAGCCGCCAGAAGGTGCCGAACGGGGTGAGCCCGTCGACCCGGCCGGCCTCGTCGATCTCCACCGGGATGGTGTCGAAGTAGCCCTTCAGCAGCCACGCGCAGTACGGCACGGTGGTGGTCGAGTAGACCAGGATCAGGCCGCTGTAGCTGTCCAGCAGGCCGAGTTCGGAGAGCATCGTGTACATCGGCACGATGAGCACCGCGATCGGGAACATCTGGGTCACCAGCAGCGACCACATCAGCGGCTTGTGCCCGGGGAACTTCATCCGGGACACGGCGTAGCCGGTGGTGGCGGCGAGCAGGACGCCGAACACGGTGGTGATGCCGGAGACCAGCAGTGCGTTGCCGAACCAGGTGAAGAAGTCGGTGTCGGACAGCACGTGCTGGTAGTTCGACAGGGTGAGCTTGTCGAAGATCTGGCCGGGGTGGAGGTAGTCGGTCTTGTCCGGGCCGAGCGAGACGAAGAGGATCCACGCGACCGGGAACAGCGCGATCAGGCTGGCCACGATCAGGGTGCCGTGGGACAGCGCCCGGGCCAGCGGGCTGCTCTCGCCGCGGCGGCGGACCTTGGCCGGCCGGGCGGCCGGGGCGGCGGTCGCCGCGGGGGCCGGGCGTTCGGTGGTGGTGCTCATCGGGGTTACCTGCCTTCGTGGGTCAACTGGGTCCGGGGCCTCAGCCGTTGGCCTGCTCGTTGCGGGCGAGCCAGCGCCGGTAGAAGGCGGTGAAGACGATCAGGATGGACAGCAGGATCACGCCGTACGCGGCGGACTGCGCGTAGTCCCGGGGGATCTGGCCGAAGCCGAGGCGGTAGGCCCAGGTGACCAGCAGCTGGGCGTCGGGCGCACCGGTGCCGAACAGCAGGAAGATGACGTTGAACTGGTTGAACGTCCAGATCACGCCGAGCAGGACGACGGTGGAGGAGACGGAGCGCAGGCCGGGCATGGTGACGTGGCGGAAGCGCTGCCAGGGGGTGGCGCCGTCCATCTCGGCGGCCTCGTAGAGCTCGGCCGGGATCGACTGCAGGCCGCCGAGCAGCGAGATCATCATGAACGGCACGCCGGCCCAGGTGTTGACCAGGATCGCGGCCGCCTTCTGCGCCCACGGGTCGGTGAGCCAGCCGGGCTCGGGCAGGTGCAGGGAGGAGAGGATCCCGTTGACGACACCGCCGTCGGAGAGCATCAGGCGCCAGGAGAAGACCGTGACGAAGGTGGGCACGGCCCAGGGCAGGATGAGCATCATCCGGTAGAAGGCGCGCCCGCGCAGCTTCTTGTTGAGCAGCAGGGCGAGGCCCAGGCCGAGGGTGTAGTGCAGGAAGACGCAGATCGCCGTCCAGGCGATGGTCCAGACGAAGTGCGACCAGAAGCGGTCGTACGAGCCGGCGCCCCACAGGATGTCGGCGTAGTTGTGGAAGCCGACGAAGTTGTAGCTGGCCGGGATCTCGTTGACGCCGATCGTGCGGGCGACGTTGAGGCTGTTGGCGTCGGTGAGGGTGAGCCAGATGCCCTCGGCGAGCGGGTAGAGCACCAGCACGCCGAGCACCAGCACGACCGGGGCGATCATCGCATAGGCGTACCAGTGCTTGGCGTAGGAGCGCTTGACGCGTTCCAGCAGGCCCGGACGCTGCTCGCGCTCCCGGCTGCCCTTGCCGGTGGCGCCCTGCACGGCGACTGACATCGTTTGCACCTTCTCGGGGGGATCTCGGGGGAGGCCGACGGCCCGGCCTGCCGGGCGGTGACGGATGACGGCGGACAACTGACAGATGATGAAATCTGTTCTCTGTTATCCGTTCGCCGTCATCCGTCAGCCGCCATCCGGCAGACCGGGCACGGGGACTACTTGGCGAAGCCCGGGAGGAGCTTGGCGTAGTCGGTGGCGACGGTGTTCAGCGCGTCCTGGGTACCGGTGCCCTGGACGGCCTTGCCCAGGTTGGTGCCGAGCGAGGCGAACAGCGAGCTGTACTCGGGCAGTTCCGGGCGCGGCTTGGCGCTGCTCAGAATGCCCTGGAAGCCGGCGATGCCCGGGTCGGCCTTGACGTCGGCGGTGAAGGCGTCGGAGCGGGTCGGCAGCGTGGAGTTCTTCTGCGCGATGAACGCCTGGCTCTCGGCCGAGGTCATGAAGGCGGCGAACTTCTCGGCGGCGGCCTTGTGGGCCTTGTCGGCACCGGCGTAGACGGCGATGTTGTGACCGCCGGTGGGGGCGCCGGCCTTGCCCGCGGAGCCGCCGGGGACGGCCGCGATGCCGAGGTTGGTCTTGTCGGCGAAGGCCGAGCCCTTGTAGATGTTGGTGATCTCCCAGGGGCCCTGGATGATCGCCGCGACCTTGCCGCTGTTGAAGGCGTCCATCATGTGCGCGTAGGCGTCGGTCGTGACGTCGGCCTTGGCGGTGCCGGGCGAGGTGAACATCGACTTGTAGGTCTCGACGGCCTTGACGGCCTCCGGCGAGGTGACGGTGATCTTCTTGCCGGCGGCGTCGACGGTGTCGGTGCCCTCGCCGAACAGGAACGGCATGGCGTAGTAGCCGTCGGCGGCCTTCAGCCAGAAGCCGTCCACGCCCGCCTTGTCCTTGACGGCGGCGGCGTCGGTCTTCAGCTCGTCCCAGGTCTTCGGAGCCTCGGTGATACCGGCCTTGGCGAACAGCTCCTTGTTGTAGAGCAGGCCCAGGGTGTCGGTGACCAGCGGGACGCCGTACAGCTTGCCCTCGTACTTGGCCTGCTGGATCAGGCTGGGCTGGAAGGCGGAGGTGTCGGCGGCGGCCGGGGTGCCGTCCAGCGGCTCCAGGTAGCCGGCCTTGGCGAAGGCGGCGGTCCAGCCGACCTCGGAGCGGAACACGTCCGGAGCGCCCTTGGCCCCCATGGCGGTCTGGAGCTTGTTCTGCGCCTGGTCGAACGGGACGTTGACGAAGTCGACCTTGATGTTCGGGTTGGCGGCCTCGAACTTCTTGACGAGCTCCTGGTAGTTCGGCGCCTCGTTGGTGGCGTTCGACGTGTCCCAGTACGTGAGGGTGACCGGCCCGTCGGCCTTGCCGTCCGAGCTGGAGCCGCTGCTGCCACAGGCAGCCATCGAGACCGCGAGGGCCACAACGAGGGCAGAGGCCGCGATGCCACGCCGCATGAGAACTCCTTGGGAGGGTGGGGGTGCCCGAGATGTTCGGAGACAGGCGCATAATGGCTGCCTCGTGCCGACCGCACCGTTGCTGCCGTCGGGCTCGGGAAGGAAGTTAACAGCGGTGAAAGATCAACGGAAAGTCCTTGCAGCAAGTTTCTGCAAGAAACGAGGATCGTTACAACCGCGTGTCCTGGACGTTGCCACACGGTAGTTGACGCCCACGTCGATTGCCCCGGTTCGTCCGTTTCGGACCGCCCCGGGGTGGCCGACGGAACCACCGTGCGTGGCTGAAAGCCGTCTGCCGCAGACTGGAGGCATGCGCATCAGGACCGTCACCGGGGACGAACTTCCGCTGCTCGCCGAGCTGGAACGGGCCGCCGGCGCCCCCTTCGCCGCGATCGGCATGGCGGAGATCGCCGAGGACGAGCCCCCGACTCCGGAGGAGCTGGCGCACTTCCTGGAACGGGGCGTCGCCCTGGCCGCCGAGACCCCCGACGGCGCGATCGCCGCCTACCTGCTGGCCGAGCCGGTGGACGGCGCGCTGCACATCGAGCAGGTCTCCGTCCACCCCGACCACGCCCGCCGCGGCATCGGCCGGGCGCTGATCGAGCACCTCGCCGGGACCACCGACGCCCCGGCACTCACCCTGACCACGTTCGCCGAGGTGCCCTGGAACGCCCCCTACTACGCGCGCTGCGGCTTCCGCCCGCTGAGCGACGCCGAGGTCACCCCGGGCCTGCGCGAGATCCGGCGCCGGGAGGCCGAGCACGGCCTGGACCGCTGGCCCCGGCTCTGCATGCGCCGGGACCTGCGGCCGTGACCGCAGCCGTGGCTGTGGCTGTGGCTGTGGCCGTGGCTGTGACCCTGACGGGTTAGTTCGTCCCCAGCCGCAGCACGGTCGTGGAGCGGAACTCCTCCCCCGGCCGCAGCACCGTGCTCGGGAACGCCGGGTGGTGCGGGGAGTCCGGGAAGTGCTGGGTCTCCAGCGCGACCCCGGCGAACGGCCCGTACGGGACGCCGCTCGCGCCGGTGACCGCGCCCTGGAACTTGTTCGCCGTGTAGACCTGGATACCCGGCTCGGTGGTCAGTACCTCCAGCGTGCGGCCGCTGACCGGGTCCTCCAGCAGCGCCGCCCGCGCCGGGCTGCCGTCCGCGGGCCGGGCCCGCAGCACCCAGTTGTGGTCGTACCCGCCGGGCCCGACCAGCTGCGGGTGCCGGTCGTGCACCGACTTGCCGATCGGCGTGGCCGCCGTGAAGTCGAACGGCGTGCCGGCCACCGGCTCCGTCCGCCCGGTCGGGATCTGCCGCTCGTCGGCCGGGGTGTACTCGTCGGCGTCCAGGGTCAGCAGGTGGCCGAGGACGTCGCCGCTGCCTTCACCCGCGAGGTTGAAGTACGCGTGGTTGGTCAGGTTGACGACGGTCGGCTTGGTGGTCACCGCGCGGTAGGCGATCACCAGCTCGCCGGAGGCGTCCAGCGTGTAGTCGACGGTGACGTCCAGGGCGCCGGGGAAGCCCTGGTCCCCGTCCGGGCTGTGCAGTCGCAGCCGCACCCCGCCCTCGACCGGCTCGGCCTCCCACATCCGGTGCGCGAAGCCGTCCGGCCCGCCGTGGAGGGTCATGCCGCCGCCGGTGGGAGCGAGCGGGTGCTCCTCGCCGTCGACGGGGACCGACGAGCGGTCGATCCGGTTGGCGTACCGGCCCACCACCGTGCCGTAGTGCCGGGCCGGACCCAGGATTTGCGCCAACTCGTCGCTGGAGAGCAGCAGTTGCGCGACGCGACCGGAGCGGTCCGGTGCGCTCAGGGTGTGCAGGGTGGCACCGAGGGTCAGCACGGTCGCCTCGTACGGACCGGCCGTGAGCGTCCAGCGCTCGATCGCGGCGCCCGCTCCCGAGGGTTCGAGGGGTGCGTGTCGCACACTGGTGGCCTCGCTCGCCATGGCCTGCTCCTCACTGTCGGCCGGAGCGCTCCGCGCCCGCCCGCTTCCTGGTCCGTCGAGGGGTGCCTCGGCAGCCCCGTCCCCGTCAGCCTATCGACGGCGGCGGCCACCCGGGCGCACCGGCGGGCGACGCGCGCCGCCCTTGCGCTGCAGCCGCCCTGACGGGGCGCCACCGCTGCCACCACCATCCACCGCTGCCGCCACCACCACGGCCACGGCCGCCGCCACCGGCCCCGCCGCACGAGTGACCCCGCCGCTCGAGAGGCCGGGCCCCGCGCGACACCGACCCCTACTCCTCGTCCTCCGGCCGGCTCGCCTCCCGCTGCTGCTGCGGCAGCCCGAGCGCCGAGGCCAGCCCGTCCGGCCCGCTCCCCGCCTTGCGGTAGACGGCCGCCAGCCGCCTGTTCACCAGGCTGATGTGCAGGCCGAGCTCCTCGGCGATGCGCTGCGGCGGAAGGCCCTGCACCGCCTGCCGGGCGACCTCAAGTTCGGGGCCGCTGAGCGTGTCCAGGGTGTCCCGGAAGTCGCGCAGCCCGAGCCGGTTGGGCCGCAGGCCGTAGTTGGCCAGCTCCCGCCGCGCCTGTTCGACCAGCCCCTCCGCCGAGCAGTGCTGGGCCAGTTCGATGCCCTGGTACAGGTACTCCTGGGCGTCCTCCAGCCGCCCGACCCGGCGCAGCGCGGCCCCGAGGTCGACCAGCGCGACGGCGTGTTCGTAGCCGGCCGGGGACTGCCCGAGGTGCATCACGGCCTGCTCCAGCAGCTCGACCGCCTGCTGGCCGTCCTCGACGTGCGCCTGCAGCCGTAGCGCGCTGCCGATCGCCGAGGCGGTGCCGAAGGTGTGGGCGTGCCGGACGGCCGTCTGGGCGTACTCGCGGGCGCGCTCGGGCTCGTCGTCCGCGATCGCGACGGCGAGGTGGCCGGCCCAGGGCGCCCAGACGGTGTTGCGCCAGCCGCGGACCTCCAGCTGGGTGCCGGCCTCGGTGAGCGCGGCGGCCGCGCCCGCGTGCCGGCCCTTGGCGATCAGCAGCTTCCCGTACAGCGAGGCCGCGTCCGGCAGCACCATGGCGGTCGCGTGGTACGGCGGGTGGAAGCCGAAGTCGTTGGCCAGCTCCCAGGCCTCGTCGACCCGGCCGCGGGCGATCAGGGTGTCCACCAGGACGCCGACCGCGTCCCAGGCCAGCGGCAGCTTCTGTCCGATCCGCTCGGAGATGCGGTACGCGCGGCGCAGAAAGTCCTCGGCCTCGGCGAGCAGGCCGCGGCGGAACCGGGCCAGCCCCATCAGGAAGTACGCGAAGCCCCGGTGGGCTCCGCTCCAACCGGCCACCTCGAACTGGATGATGGCGTCGGCGGCCAGCCGCTCGGCCTGGGCGACGCGGTCGTTGTAAATGTACGTGAGACCGAGCATCGAGGGCAGTTCGAAGCCCCAGGTGGTGTCGGTCCAGCCGAGGCCCTTGGGCAGCCGGCCGCCGTCGAGCACCCGGTCGGCGAGGGCGAGCGCGTCGGCGGAGGGGGCGCCGCGCAGGGTGAGGTCCCAGGCCCGCATGGCGAGCACGGCCCGGTCGGCGGCTTCCTGGCCGGTCAGGCTTCCGCACATCGCGCCGAGCCGGGCGGAGCGGCCGGGGCCGTCCTCCTCGGACTTGCGGAAGGCGTGCCACATGAACGAGGCGGCCTGCAGCCGCTGTCGCCCGGCCGGGTCGTCGGTCTGCTGCGCCTCGTCCTGGCAGACCAGGGCGGCCTGGCGCAGCTCGCCGCTGTGCGCGAGCACCTCGGAGAGCCGGAAGGTGGCGTCCACCCGCAGTTCGGGGCGCAGCGGCACCTCGTCCGGGTCGAGGGCGAGCCTGAGCTGGTTGACGGTGGCGACGGGGTCGGTGAGCAGGGCGGAGCAGCCGAGTTCGTACAGCACCTCGGCCTTGATCTCGTCGGCGGGCGGCTCGTTGAGCGCGCGGTGCAGACAGCGTTGGGCGGCCTCGGGGGCGCCGATCAGCTGGTGTTCGACGGCGGCGCGGCGCAGTTTCTTGACGATCCGGTCGTCGCCCTCGCCGGAGTGGGTCTCCACCAGGTGGCGGGAGGCGGCGAGCAGACCGAGCCCGGCGTTCTCGATCTCGACGGCGGCGATGCCGTGCATGCCGAGGCGGGTGGCGTCCGGCATGGTGTTGTAGATCGAACTGGCGATCAGCGGGTGGACGAATTCGAGGTTCCCGTTGGGGGCCTGGGTGAGCACGCGTTGCTTGCGCAGCTGCTTGATGGAGTCGCGGGCGCCCTCGGTGCTCTGGGTGGAGATCCGGGTGGCGAGGTCGACCCTGATGTCGGTGCCCAGCATGGCGCAGGCCCAGGCGAAGCGCAGGGTGCTGGCGCCGAGCCGGTCCAGCCACGTCTTGAGGGTCATCCCGGTGGCGTCGACGGCGAGTTCGCGCAGCTGTCGGGAGTTCTCCTCGACCGGTTCGAGCTCCTGGTCGCGGACCTGGTCGAGGAGGGCGACGACCTCGAAGGGGTTGCCGTTGACGACGTTCCAGAACTCGTAGCAGAAGGCGTCCTCGGCCCTGTCGCCGAGTTCGGCGCGGATCATGTCGGTGACGGAGCTGAGGTTGAGCCGGTTGAGCTCGTGCTTGCGGCCCTTGAGGCCGATGATGTCCCGGCGGAACTCCTGGGTCACGGTGGGCCAGTCGTTCTCGTCCTCGCGGAAGGCGAAGACCAGCAGGACGGGCAGTTCGCTGGAGCGGACGGCGAACTTGGCGAGCCAGGAGAGGGATTCCGCGTCGGCCCAGTGCAGGTCGTCGACGATCATCACCATCGGCGCTCGGCGCGGTGCGAGCTGGGTGAGGACGTAGTCGAGGCCGTCGCGCACGCCCTGCGGGTCGAGGCGGCGGGCGCCGGCCTTGGGCTGCTTGAGGCCCATGGCCGGTCCGACGACCTCCTCCCAGGTGCCCATGACCTGGCGGAACACGTCCGCCGACAGGTCGCTGAGCACCGGCTGGAGCAGCTGGCGCAGCACGTGGTACGGCTCCTTGAACTGCCGTTCGCCGCCTCGGGCGAACAGCACGGTGGCGCCGTCGCGCAGCTTGGCGATCCGTCGGACCTCGTGCAGCAGGCTGGTCTTGCCGATGCCGGGGCGGCCGGAGAAGGCGAGCAGGTCACCGATCTCGGTGCCACCGGCGGCGAATTCGCGGCAGAGCCGGTCGACGGCGTTCTCCACCGAGCGCAGTTCGGCGTCCCGGTCGCGCAGTCGGATGCGGGGCGCGGTACCGTCGCCGTCGCGCCCGGAACCGGCTCCCGCCCGAAGTTCGTTCTCCTGCTCGGTCACCGTCGCGCCTCCGCCTCGCCCGATCGCGTCACAGCTCCATCACTGCGTGGAGCCGAGGTTAGCGCTGCGTGGGCCTCACTGTGCGCCATTCGTGCAGGCTGGGACGGACGGTGAGGGTTCGGCGAGCTTGCCAAGGGCAATTGCCCTATATCCCTAACGTCCGATCATTGCATCAGATACCCTACGGCCCTCAGGCAAAGATGATCTTGCGAACCCCACCCTCACCATCTCGGCCTCTCCGTGTCAACTCCCCCCACAGACAGTGCTCGAACACAAGCGCCCCCACCCTCCGCTGCACCGGGAGTCCGATGTCTGACGACACCTCACTTCAGATCCCGTTCCCGCACCGCCGCAGTCCGCACGGCCCGCACGCCACCGCGCTGCACCGCGACTGGCTCATCCGCCACCCCCTGCTGCCCGACGCCGACCACCCGGGCTACGCGCACTGGGAGGTGGTGGACCTCGCCGCGCTGGGCTACCCCGACGCCGGACCGGACGAACTCGCCCTGGCTGCCGACCTGATGGGCTTCTACTTCCTCTTCGACGACCAGTTCGACGGCCCGCTCGGCCGCCGCCCCTCGGAAGTCGCTCCGATCTGCGAACGCCTGATCGCCGTCCTGCACGGTGCCCGCCCCGACCAGGGCTCCGCGGTCGAGGCCGCCTTCGCCGACCTGTGGAGCCGCAGCATGCAGGGCATGCCCGCGCGCTGGCAGGCGCGCGCCGCGTACAACTGGGAGTACTACCTGGCCAGTCACCCGGCCGAGGCGGCCGGCCGGATCTCCACCCGGCCCCCGGACCGGGACGGCTACCTGGAGCTCAGACGGGGCACCGCGGCGATGGAGACCATCTTCGACATGGTCGAACGCATCGGCCTGTTCGAGGTCCCGGCCGCCGTCCTGCACCACCCGGTGCTCCGTCAACTCCGCCAGCTGGCAGCCGACATACCGTCGCTCAGCAACGACGTCCGGTCCTACCCGCTGGAGGCGCCGCGCGGGGACGTCAACAACCTGGTCATGATCGTCCAGCGCGAGCGCCGCTGCTCGGCCGAGGAAGCGTGCGCGGCGGTCATCGCGGAGGCCCAGCTGATGGTCGAGCGCTGCGCCGAGCTGCACGAACGACTCCCCGACGTCTACCGCGAGTTGGGCCTGTCCCGGATAGAGCGCGCGATCGCCCAGCGGTACGCGGACGGGCTGCTCACCTGGCTGGCGGGCTACCTCAGCTGGGAGGCCCGCACCGGCCGGTACCACGCGGTCTGACACCCGCCCGCCGGGCTCCCGGCCGCACGCCCGCCGGAGGACGGCCACCACACCCGCCCCTACCGAGCACGCCGAGGCGAACGACCGCGCCGACGCCCGCGGTCGCGCCGACCGCGCCCGCCAGAACGGCCGGAACGCCCACCCTCCGTACGAACCGGGCGTACGGACCGTAGCCGCACCGCGCGCCCGGCGGTTATCGTGCTCGACGGCGGGCGCCCCAGGGCGCCCGGCCCGTGTGCGTGTCCTTACCCTCCCGCCGGGCCGCCCCGACCGGGCGGTCCGGCGCGCCGCCCCAGGCCGTACGGTCCGGGCGGCGCCCGACGTCGCGAGGAGACACCAGAGCATGACGGTCTACCAGCCCCCCGGCGCGCCCGGCAGCATCGTCGCCTACCGGTCCCGGTACGAGCACTGGATCGGTGGCGGATGGACGCCCCCGGTGCGCGGCGAGTACTTCGGCGATCCGACCCCGGTCACCGGCGAGGTGTTCACCGAGGTCGCCCGCGGCACCGCCGAGGACATCGAGGCCGCCCTGGACGCGGCCCACGCCGCCGCACCCGCCTGGGGCCGCACCCCGGCCGCCGAGCGGGCCCAGGTGCTGCTGCGGGTCGCCGACCGGATGGAAGCCAACCTGGAGCGGCTGGCCGTCGCGGAGAGCTGGGAGAACGGCAAGCCGGTGCGCGAGACGCTGGCCGCCGACCTCCCGCTCGCCATCGACCACCTGCGCTACTTCGCCGGTGCGCTGCGGGCCCAGGAGGGCAGCCTCTCCCAGCTGGACGAGGACACTGTGGCGTACCACTTCCACGAGCCGCTGGGTGTGGTCGGACAGATCATCCCGTGGAACTTCCCGATCCTGATGGCGATCTGGAAGCTGGCCCCGGCGCTCGCGGCCGGCAACGCGGTGGTGCTCAAGCCCGCCGAGCAGACCCCGGCCTCCGTGCTGCTGCTCGCCGAGCTCACCGCCGACCTGCTGCCGCCCGGCGTGCTCAACATCGTCACCGGCTTCGGCGAGGAGGCCGGCGCCCCGCTCTCCGCCAGCCCGCGGATCCGCAAGCTCGCCTTCACCGGCGAGACCTCCACCGGTCGGCTGATCTCCCGCGCGGCGGCCGACAACCTGATCCCGGTCAGCCTGGAGCTCGGCGGCAAGAGCCCCAACGTGTTCTTCGCGGACGTCGCCGACGCCTCGGACGCCTTCTACGACAAGGCCATCGAGGGCTTCGCGATGTTCGCCCTCAACCAGGGCGAGGTCTGCACCTGCCCGAGCCGGGCGCTGATCGACTCCTCGATCTACGAGCGTCTGCTCGCCGACGGCCTGCAGCGGGTGCGCGCGATGCGCCAGGGCGACCCGCTGGACACCGAGACGCAGGTCGGCGCCCAGGCCAGCGCCGAACAGCTGAAGAAGATCCTGTCCTACTTCGAGATCGGCCAGGCCGAGGGCGCCAAGGTCCTCACCGGCGGAGAGCGCGCCGACCTCGGCGGCGCCCTGGCCGGCGGGTACTACGTGACGCCCACCGTGTTCGAGGGCGACAACTCGATGCGGGTCTTCCAGGAGGAGATCTTCGGCCCGGTCGTCTCGGTGACCCGCTTCGACGGCTTCGACCAGGCGGTCGCGCTCGCCAACGACACGCAGTACGGGCTCGGCGCGGGCGTGTGGACCCGCAGCCTCAGCACCGCCCACCGGGCCGGACGCGCCATCCAGGCGGGCCGGGTCTGGACCAACTGCTACCACGCCTACCCCGCCCACGCGGCCTTCGGCGGCTACAAGAACTCCGGCATCGGACGGGAGAACCACAAGGCGCTGCTGGAGCACTACCAGCAGACCAAGAACCTGCTGGTCAGCTACTCCCCCGACGCGGTCGGGTTCTTCTAGGCCGAAAGGCGGAGCGGGAGACCGGTCCCGGTCTCCCGCTCCACCGCCACTCCCCGCGGCGGGCTTTCCGGGCAATCTGGGCAAATCGCCTGGTTCGGGATCTAAGCACATGAATCCTGCCATTTTCCCGACGCGCCGCCGACATGCCCGGACGGACCCCGCGAACGCCTTAGAACAGGACTCCCCGACACCCCTCACCTCCGGGAGTCCCGCATGACCATCGCCGTCTCCAAGCTCTCCGACCCGGCCGTCCGCGGCTTCGTCACCGCGATCAACGCGGGCGACCGCGCGGCCTTCCAGGCCGTCCTCGCCCCCGACGCGACCATGTCCGACGACGGCTCCGACCGCGACCTGGCGGACTGGACGGAGCGCGAGATCTTCGGTGCCGGCGGCCGGATGGCCGTCCAGACCGAGTCGGACGGCGGCCACGCACTGGTCGCCAACTTCACCAACGACACCTGGGGCGAGATGCGCACCGCATGGCGCTTCACCATCGACGGCGGCAGGATCAGCCGCTTCGAGACCGGCCAGGCCTAGCCGGACGGGCCCCTGGGCGGACGGGCCCCTGAGCCGGACCGCCGGGGTCAGGACAGCCCCAGGCACCCCCGCACCGCGCGGATCAGGTTCCGCGAGCGGACGTCCCCGGTGACGCCCGGCTGCATGCCGTTGGTGACGTAACCGAAGCCCAGCCCCAGCTCCGGGTCGGCGAAGCCCAGCGAACCGCCCCGCCCCGGGTGCCCGAAGCTCGCCGGGGAGGCCATCGGCGCGGTCGGGCCGTGCCGCCAGAAGCCCAGGCCGAAGGTGGAGTTGACGATCAGCACCCGGTCCGGCCCGCTCACCGCCGGCCCGACCGCGCGGGCCAGCACCTCCGGTCCGAGCAGCGGCGGCAGCAGCTCGCCGGAGCCGTCAGGGCGGTCCGCCGCGCCGATCAGCGCCGCGTAGAACCGGGCCAGCGAACGGGCGGTGCCGATGCCCCCGGCTCCGGGGATCTCGGCGGCCTGCACCGCCGGGTCGTTGAGGTCCACCCCGGGACGCACCGAGGCGAAGGCCCGCGCGGTCAGCGAGTCCGGGTCCTGGTAGGCGTCCCGGACGGACTGCTTGGGCCGCAGCCGCAGCCCGCTCGGGCCGGTCCGGGCCGCCTCCGGGGCGGGCAGGTCGACGAGCTTGCCGACCCGCGGCGCCGCCCCGGCGGGCAGCCCGATCCACAGGTCCAGCCCGAGCGGCCGGGCGATCTCCTCGGCGAAGTACTGCCCGATCGTCCGGTCGCTCACCCGCCGCACCACCTCGCCGACCAGCCAGCCGAAGGTGTACGGGTGGTAGCCGTGCGCCGTACCGGGCTCCCACGCGGGCGCCTGCGCGGCGACGGCGGCCGCCGCGCGCTCCCAGGTGAGCACGTCCTCCAGCCGCAGCGGCACGTCCAGCGCGGGCACCCCCACCTGGTGCGAGAGCAGCCAGCGCACCGGCACCCCGCCCTTGCCGCCCGCCGCGAACTCCGGCCAGTACGAGGCCACCGGCGCGTCCAGGTCCAACAGCCCGCGTTCGGCGGCCAGCAGCGCGGTGGTCGCGGTCAGGCCCTTGGTGACCGAGCGCAGCACCTGCGCGGTGTCCGCCGTCCACGGCACCGCCGGCGCGGGCCGCCCACCGACCTCGGGCCGTGCGTCGCCGCCCCACAGGTCGACCACCTTGCGGCCGTGCACGTACAGCGCGAAGGCCGCGCCCAGTTCGCCGTAGTCGACGAAGTTCCGCGCGAACGCCGCCCGCACGGGCTCGAACCCCTCGGCCGTCTCGCCCCAGATCTCCACCACCGCGCGCCGCCTTCAGCCCGTTCCGATCGCCACCGTGCGCCCGCGTTCGAAAGTTCGTGAGAGTCCGTTCGAACCGGGCCCCGAAACCCTAACCTGTTCGTCATGACCAACCCTGCCGAAGAACTGCTGGACATCGTCGACGAGCACGACCTGGTGATCGGAACCGCCCTGCGCGGCGAGGTCTACCGGCGCGGCCTGACGCACCGCTGCGTCTTCATCCTGGTCCGCGACCCGGCCGGCCGGATCTTCGTCCACCGCCGCACCGACACCAAGCTGTTCGCCCCCGGCGCGTACGACATGTTCGTCGGTGGCGTCGTCGGCTCCGGCGAGACCTACGCCGACGCCGCCGTCCGCGAAGCCGAGGAGGAGCTCGGCGTCCACGGCATCGCCCCGCGCCCGATGTTCAAGTTCCACTACCGGGAGCCCGACGGCGGCAAGCTCAACTGGTGGTGCGACATGTACGAGGCCGAGTGGGACGGCCCGGTCAGCCCGCAGGAGTCCGAGGTCGCCTGGCACGCCTGGCTCACCCCCGACGAGCTCGCCGAACGGCTCACCCGCGACACCTTCGTCCCCGACGGCCGCGAGGCCTACCGCCGCTACCTGGACCTCCGGACCGCCTAGGCCGCCGGACCGCACGGGCCGCACGGGCCGCAGCACCGCACGGGCCGCAGCACCGAACGGGCCACCGGACCGCATGGGCCGCCGGACCACCGCCGGATAGGGTGACGCGCATGGCCTCCCGTACGCCGTCCCCGACGGCCGACCGCGCAGCACGGACCTCCGCACCCGGCCGGGCGGCGACAGGTGAACGGCCCCGCCGACGGCTGAGCGTGGACGAGCGGCGGGAGCAGCTGATCGCCGTGGCACTGGAGCTGTTCAGCCGGCGGGCGCCGGAGGAGGTGTCGATCGACGACATCGCCGCCGCCGCGGGCGCCTCCCGGCCGCTGGTGTACCACTACTTCCCCGGCAAGCAGGCGCTGTACGAGGAGTCGCTGCGGCGGGCCGGCCGGGAGCTGGCCGCCCGCTTCGAGGAGCCCATGGAGGGTCCGCTGTCCGAGCGGCTCCACCGGGTGATGGGCCGCTACCTGGACTTCGTCCAGAGCCACGGGCCCGGCTTCGCGGCGCTGCTGCGGGGCGGCTCGGTGGCGGCCAGCGCGGGCACCTCGGCGGTGATCGACGACGTGCGTCGGGCCGCCCAGGAACAGATCCTTGCCCACCTCGCGCTCCCCTCGCCCAGCCCCGGACTTCGGCTGACCGTGCGCGCCTGGATCGCCAACGCCGAGATCACCTCACTGGAGTGGCTGGGCGAGCGCTCGGTGCCGCTGGAGGAGCTCCAGCTGCACCTGGTGCAGGAGTTCGTCGCGGCGCTCACCCTCACCGCCGCCCGGGAGCCGGCGCTCGCCGCCGAACTGGCCTCCTTCTTCGCCGCCGAGCGTCCGGACGGCCCGACCGGGCGCCTGGTGCAGGACCTCGCCGGGCTGTTCGCCGTCCCGGGGATCCTCAACGCGGTCACCGCGCTCGCCACCGGAGCGCCGGCCGAGGCCCCGGCCGACGCGCCCGCCGAAGCACCCGCCGAGGCACCCGAGCCGCCGTCGACGGCCCCCGTCCCCGAGGACGGGCCGGAGGACGGGCCGGAGGACGGGACCGCCACCGATTGACCGCCGAAGCGGTGGTCACCGCGCTGGTCCGAGTGATCATCGGGTCATCCTGCGGTTCGGTCAGGACGGCGGGCTCTGATAGGAATGGGCAGGGATCTGACGGAGCGCCGCCGCGGCGGTCCCGGTCCCACCCGAACCACCGACGGCAGACGGAGCAGAGCGGGGGGCTCACCAGTTGACCCAGGACGTCCAGTTCAGTGCGGAGGCCAACCCCTTCGCGGCAGCCGAGCAGGTCTGTGCAACCCTCGGCACGCTCACCGACGCCCTCTTCGACGAGCACACCTCGCGCCACCCGGCAGCCTCGCTGAGCGCGCTGCGCACGAGCGCGCACCCCGCCGCCGAGGCGCTGTTCGGCCTGCCGCTCGCCCCCAACGGCCCGGTGCACACCGCCCTCGACCGGCTCGGCACGGTGATCACCGCCGGCTCCGCCCGTCCCGGCACCGGTGCGCGGATCGCCGACCGGGTCATCGACGCCCTGCAGTCCCGCTACGGCCGCGGACCGGTGCGCGGCGCCATCGCCGACCGGGGCACCACCTCGGCCGCGCTGTTCCAACTGCCGGTCACCGGCGAGTTCGCCGACGCCAAGCTGCGCCCGCCGTTCGCCCCGGCGCTGGCCGCGCTGGCGGCCGGGCAGCAGACCCGGCAGCCGGTCGAGCTGCCCACCGGCGCGGGGGCCGAGGTCCGGCTGGTCGTCCCGCCCGGCTTCCACCCGCTGACCTCCCCCGGCGGTCCCCCCGGCGTCTCCGCCCGTGCGGTGCCGCTGCTGCCCGCCGACTCGGACCCGGCCGACCGGGCCGACCCGGCCACCGTGGCGGCGGCCGCGGAGCTGTCCGGACACCTGGCGGAGGTCGCCGAGGAACTGTTCAGCGCCACGGGCACCGAAGCGCGCCGCGACTTCGCGGTGGTCTCCGCCACCCTGGCCGACCTGATCCACGACGCGGGCGTCGCGTACGCGGGCGTCTGCGCCCTGCGGCTCGACGACCGCACCTCGGACGCCGCCCTCGTCATCTCCCTCACCCGGCACCCGCTGCCGATCACCGCGCTCGCCACCGAGCTGGCCACCGTCCGGCGGCACGCCGAGGTGTGGACGGTGCTGCTGCCGGCCGGACCGGCCGCCGTCCTGGTCGAGGGACGGACCGTCCCGGTGCCCGGATCGCTGGCGGCCGACGGGCAGCGGCGCTGGGTGGTCACCTCGGCGGTCGAGGCCTTCGTCCCGCTGCCGGACGGCGCGACCGTGCTGTGCGCCCAGCTGTCCACGGCACGGCCGGAGGACTGGGAGCTGTACACCGAGGCGTTCGCGGAGCTGTTGAAGAGCATCCAGTTCGGGTGGGACGGCGAGCCCGCCCCGACCGCAGCCGCGGCTGGTGGGGCGCCTGCTGTCGCGCCTGCTGTCGTTCCGACGACCGCTCCCGCCCAGGTGCCTGCCCAGGCGCCGGTCCAGGCGCCGGCCGCCGTTCCCGTCGAGGTGGAACGGGTGGAACGGGTGGAACAGCGGCCGGCGGACGAGCCGACGGAGGTGCCGGTGCACCTGCGCGGCACGCCGGTGCGCGTCCCGCCCGCGGACTTCAATCCCTTCGCGCCGGTCGCCGAGTCGGCCACCGCCGAGGCCGAGCAGACCGCGGACGACCGTCCGAAGGGCACCCCGGTCATGATCCCGCCGCCGGACTTCGATCCCTTCGCCCCGGAGGCCCTTCCGGGTCCGTCGGGCAACGCGCCGACCGCCCAGCCCGCGGGCGCGCCCGCGGCCGCCGACCCGTTCGGTACGACGGTCGCGGCCGAGCAGAAGAGCGATCCGTTCGGCACCACCCTCGCTTCGCAGGGCCCGGCCGTCCCGCCGCCGCCGTCGACCCCGCCGGTCGTCCCGGCACCCGTCGTGGCCGCCGCGACCGCCCCGGCCGCGACCGGGGGCGAGGAGGAAGCGCCCCGCAAGGGCACGCCGGTCATGATCCCGCCGCCGGACTTCGACCCCTTCGCCCCGGAGACCCTCCCGGCTCCCGCGCCGGTGGAGGCGGCGAAGCCCGCGGCGGAGGAGAACGCGGTGCCGGAGCACCGGCCGTTCGGCTGAGCAGGTAGCCGGTAACAGCTGACAGATTTCAGATTTCGTTCGCTGAAATCTGTCAGCTGTCGGCTGTCAGCTGTTACCTGTCGCCCGTCACCCGCCGACCGTCAGCCGCCCCCTCCGCACGCACGCCGCCGCACGCGCGACGCCGCTCGATCACCGCCTCGATCCCGTCCAGCATCCGCGCCATCCCGAACTCGAACAGCGCCTCCAGGCTCAGGTCGAGCTCCGGCCCCCGGTTCATCGCGTCGAACATCGGGAACCGCTCCGGGTCCGACATCAGCCGATCGTGGTCCTCGTCGCCCAGGCGCTCCATCCACTCGTCGGCGGACAGCCCGCTGTCCTGCTCGGCCTGCGCCTCCCGCTCGAAGTGGACCGCCAACCCGCACACGAACGCCGCCAGCGCGACGGAGGCCTGGGCGACCTCCTCCCAGCTCAGTCCCAGCCCGGACAACGCGGCCATCGACCGCTCGGTGTGCAGGGCCGCGTCCGGCGCCAGCACCGGCCGGGTGAAGGACATCGTGGACGCCAGCCACGGGTGCCGCCGGTAGATCCGCCACTGCAGTCGTGCGATCGCCTCCAGGCCCTCCCGCCAGTGCGACACGGGCGGTTGGGGCAGCGGCTGCTCGCCGAAGGCCACGTCGATCATGAGCCGCAGCAACTCGTCCTTGCCCGGCACATGCCGGTAGAGCGACATCGTCGCGACCCCGAGGTCCGTCGCGACCCGGCGCATGGACAGCGCCGCCAGCCCCTCCGCGTCCGCCACCCGGACGGCCGTCGCCACGATCCGCTCCCGGGTGAGCTCGCGGTCACCGCCGGCCCGCGCCCGCCTGACCCCGGGCGCCGCCGACGCCCCCGACGTGCCCGGTGTCCCAGTCCGTGGCGCCACGGGCCCCGGCGCCTCGCTCCCCTGCGGCCCGCTCGCTTGCGGCCCGGCAGACCGAACCCCGGCAGCCTTCGCCAAGGCGGTCCCCGCGCCCGGAGCCTTCGCCCCGACCACCACCGTCCCCACCCCGGGAACGGCTCGGACCAGCCCCTCCTCCCGGAGGCGGTTCAGCACCTTGGTCGCCGTGGCCATCGCCACGCCCCACTCCTGGGTGATCCGCCGGGTCGACGGCACCCGCGCCCCCGGCGCCAACTCCCCTGCCACGATGCGCCGTCGAAGTTCGGCCGCGATCCGCTCCGAGGGAGTCCCGCTCTCAGCCACCACCCACCACCGCCCGCCAGACCATCAACCACACCGGGGGAGAGCCCGATCGGAGCACCCCACCCGCACGATCACTGCCAACAGCCCTACCCGCAGGCCGAGTCGGCTCTCAGTCGGCGCGCCGCGCCAGGTGCACCACGTCCGGCACCCCCCGGGACACCGGGATCTCGTGCGTCACCACGTCCGAGAAACCGGCGGCCCGCAGCGCCTCCTCGAAGGCCGCCGACGGCTGCGCGCTCCACACCGCCAGGACCCCGCCCGGCTGCAGCCGGTGCCACAGCACCGCGAGCCCGTCCGCGCCGTACAGCCCGTTGTTGGAGTCGGTGACGGTCCAGTCCGGCCCGTTGTCGATGTCCAGGCACAGCGCGTCGTAGCGCTCGCCGTCCGCGGCCGCGAGGTACTCCAGCAGGTCGGTGTGGAGCACCGCGACCCGCTCGTCGTCGAGCGCACCGTCCGAGAAGGTGCCGAGCGGCCCGTTCCGGTGCCAGTCGATGATCGCGGTCTCCCGCTCGACGATGGCGATCCGCCCCCAGCGGGGCTCGGCCGCGGCGTAGGCGAGCGAGAAACCGACCCCGAGGCCGCCGATCAGGACCGCCGGCCGCTCGGTGCGGCTGCCCGTACGGTCCAGCTCGTCCAGTGCCGCCTGGATCAGCAGCCGCTCCGAGCGCCCGTCGGCGGTGTCCATCAGGAAGCAGCCGTTGGCGATGATCTCGAAGTGCCGTCCGCGCTGCCGCAGCACCACCTCGCCGAACGGGCCCTCCCGCCGGTCGAGCGTGACGACGGCCCCGGGGCCGTCCCGTTCGGGCAGTGCGGTGGTCATCCGTCCTCCTCGACGAACCCAGCGAACTCGGGCGTAGTCAGGCGTGCTCGGGCGCACTCGACCGCCGGGCCGTCCCGTGCGAGCACGGGACCGTCCCGGTGCGGACGAGCACCCGCCCGACAATAGCCGAGTCCGCACCCGGTCCCGTCAGGTCGTGATCAGCACCCCCGCGTAGGAGACGCCGGCCACGACCACCCAGGACCCGAGCCCGAGCAGGGCGATCCGCCCGCCGGTACGGACCATGGTCGGCAGGTGTACGGCGCTGCCGAGGCCGAACAACGCGGCGGCGAGCAGCAGCTCCTGGGTGTCCCCGGCCAGGTCGAGCGCCCGCTCGGGCAGCACCCCGGTGGTCCGCAGGACGATCATCGCGAGGAACCCGGCCACGAACAGCGGCAGGATCGGCGGACGGCTCCCGGTCTTCACCGACGTCTCAGCCGCGCCCTCCGCCGAACCCGAGCCCGCGGCACCCGCACCCGCACCCGCACCCGCACCCGCACCCGCACCCGCACCCGCACCCGCAGCCTCCGCCGCCCGCAGGTTCCGCCGCACCACCACGGCCACCCCCGCGACCAGCGGCGCCAGCAGCACCACCCGCATCAGCTTGACCAGCACCGCCTCCCGCAGCGCCCCCGCCCCGCCGGTCTGCGCGGTGGCGACGACCTGCCCGACGTCGTGCACGCTCGCGCCGACCCAGCGCCCGAACTCGACCTCGCCGAGCCCCAGCGGGTGCTGGAGCAGCGGCAGGACGGCGATGGCGAGGGTCCCGCACAGGGTGACCAGGGCGACCGAGGCCGCGACGTCCTCCTCCTCGCTGCCCGCCGCCTGGCTGACCGCGCCGATCGCCGAGGCCCCGCAGATCGAGTACCCGGTGGCGACCAGCAGCGGCTGGTCCCCCGGCAGGCCGAGCCGCCGGCCCAGCCACAGCGTGCCGGCGAAGGTGGCCGCGACCACCGTGAGCACCATGGCGACGGTGGCCCAGCCGAGGCCGAGCACGTCGCCCAGGCTCAGCTTGAGCCCGAGCAGGACGATCCCGACCCGCATCAGCCGCTTCCCGGCCATGGACAGTCCCGGCCGGGCGACCCCGCGGACCACCGGGCGCAGCCCGGGCAGGTGGGCCGCCGCCATGCCGAGCACGACGGCGGCGGTGAGCTTGGGCACGGCCGGGACCACGGCGTGGACGGCCAGGGCGGCAGCCACCCCGAGGACTGCGAGCAGGATCCCGGGGGCGTCCCCGCGCATCGGGGGCAGCGAGCGGGTACGTGCGGCGCGCTGCCGGAGGGTCAGTGCCACGCCGCCGCTCACTGCTCCTGGTCGGCGGGCAGCCGGTAGACCCGCCGGATGCTGGTGCCGAGCCGCGAGACGTCCGCGCCGTACACGTGGATGGAGATGGCCGTGGTGTTGCAGGAGTTGCGCACCAGGTGGATGTCACCGGGCGGGGCGAACGCGGCGACGGTGCCGGCCGGGCCGGCCACGTGCTCGGTCTCGACCAGCCGGGCGGTGCGGCCGTCGGAGACCAGTCGGTAGCGGGTCTCGCTCTCCTGGCCCCGGTGGACGCCGGCCACGCACCACGAGACGTGGTCGTGGATCGGGGTGTGCTGTCCGGGCAGCCAGACCAGGGCGACGACGGAGAAGCTGCCGTCCTCCTCGGCGTGCAGGACGTGCTGGCGGTAGCGCTGCGGGTCGCCCTCGCACTGGGCGGGGGTGAGCAGCGCGTCGGGTCCGTCCGGGTCGGCGTGCAGGTGCGGGGCGAGGCGCTCGCCGACCAGGTAGGCAGTGAGCTCCGGGGGCAGTCCGCGGTCCACGACGGCGCGGATCTCACTGATCAGCGCGGTCATCCGCTCGGTGAGCCGGTCGCTGCCGACCGTGGCTGGGGAGGTCATGCCAGCAGATTGGGACCTATGGACCTATCACGTCCAAGGAGGGTTCCTAAGCGACATCCCCATCAAGGCTTATGGGTCAGCAGCCGACCCGGCTCGCCGCGGCCTGCCGCAGGTGGTCCAGCACCAGCCCGGTGGCCGGGATCCGGCGGTGTTCGCGCAGCACGTACGCGCTCACCTGCCGCCGCAGGTGCGGTTCGACGGCCCGACCGGTGACCTTCCGGTGGCACATGAAGGAGAGCACCAGGGCGGGCATCAGTGCGATCCCGACCCCGGCGGCGACGAGCGACTGCACCGCGAGGTTGTCGTCGGTGGAGAAGACGATGTCCGGTGCGAAGCCCTCCTCCGCGCAGACGTGCAGCAGGTTGGCCCGACATCGCGGGCAGCCGGCGATCCAGCGCTCGCCGTCGAGGTCGACGAGCCGGACGGCGTGCCGGCGCCCGAGCGGGTGCCCGACCGGCAGCAGCACCGTGAGCAGGTCCTCCATCAGCGGGATCTCGTCCACCCCGTCCGGCACCTCGGTGGCCGCGCCGGGGTAGCGGAAGGCCAGCGCGATGTCGCACTCCCCGCGCAGCAGCCGTTGGACGGAGTCGGGCGGCTCGGCCTCCAGCAGCTCGACCCGCACGCCGGGGTGCTCGGCCAGCAGCCGGGCCATCGCCTCGGGTATCAGGGTGGCGTTGGCGCTGGGGAAGGCGCAGACCCGCACCCGCCCGGCGCGCAGCCGGGCCAGCGCGGCGAGCTGCTGCTGGGCGGCGGACATGCTGCCGAGGATCAGCTCGGCGTGCCGGGAGAGCGCCTCGCCCGCCTCGGTCAGCCGCAGTCCGCGCCCGGCGCGGGTGAACAGGGGGACGCCGACGGTGCGTTCGAGCGCCTTCATCTGCTGGGTGATGGCGGGCTGGGTGTAGCCAAGTTCACGGGCGGCGGCCGAGTAGGAGCCCGCCCGGACGACCTCGTGGAACGTCCTGATGTGCCGCGAGTCGAACACCGGCTCCATGGCCCCTCCCACCGGGTCGTCGTCCGGACCGCTCAGGCGGTCCCGTCCAGGTCAGTCCAGCCCCGCAATCATAAGAGGAATTTGGAGGTACCGACCCCGACCCCATCCGTACCTATGGTTCAGTGTCGAACCAAGCGTCTCACTGCTGCGCCGACGGCGGCAGCCCCATCGCGACCTCGGCCTTGGCCACCGGCGCCCCGCCCCGCACGCTCGGGCTGCGCCGACTGCGCTTCTCGACGAAGCGGGCGAGCCAGGAGAGCAGCAGACACATGCCGATGTAGATCGGCGCGATCACGATCACCACCGGGATGAACGGCAGGTCGTAGTCCAGGTTGGTGGCGATCAGCTTGCCCGCGTGCAGGAACTCCTCGTAGGTGATCAGGAAGCCCAGCGAGGTGTCCTTGAGCGCGACCACCAGCTGGCTGATGATGGCCGGCAGCATCGCCCGGTTGGCCTGCGGCACCAGCACGTACGTCATCACCTGGGTCTTGCGCATGCCCAGCGCGTACGCGGCCTCCCGCTGCCCCTTGGGCACCGCGAGCACGCCGGCCCGGAACACCTCGGCCAGCACCGAGCCGTTGTAGAGCACCAGCCCGGTGACCAGCGCCCACAGCGGCTGCACCTTCAGGGCCACGAACACGAAGAAGATCATCACCAGCACCGGCATGGCCCGGAAGAACTCCACCACCAGGGTGGAGAACCAGCGCACCACCCGGTGATCGGACAGCCGCCCGGCCGCGAACAGCGCGCCGAAGGGCAGCGCGAACAGGACCGTCCAGCCGAACGCCTTCAGGGTGTTCCCGAGCCCGCGCAGCAGCAGCTCCTGCACGCCCCGGTACTCGAAGGCCATCCACTTCTCGTACGTGAACTGGTCGGTGTGGAACAGCATGTAGACGACCCAGCCGATCGCCGCCGCGATCAGCACCAGCGCGATCCCGCCGTACAGCCGGTGGCGGGCGAGCGCCTTCGGACCGGGGATGTCGTACAGCGCCGAGGATTCAACGGTCATCGGGACACCGCCACTCGTCGTTCCAGCAGGTAGAAGACCACGCTGACGCCCAGGGTGATGATCAGGTAGCCGACGGCGATCCAGAAGAAGGTCCAGACGATGCCGTAGCCCAGCTCGTTGATGGTCCGGTAGGTGCCCAGCAGTTCGGTGACGCTGAACGAGCCGGCGATCGCCGTGTTCTTCGCCAGCGCGATCATCACACTGCCGATCGGTGCCACCACCGAGCGGTACGCCTGCGGCAGCACCACCAGGCCCATCGTCTGCCCGAAGCTCATGCCCAGGCTCCGGGCCGCCTCGCCCTGCCCCGGCGGCACGGTGTTGACGCCCGCGCGCATCGCCTCGCAGACGAACGCCGAGGTGTAGCAGCCGAGCGCGAGCACCGCGAAGGTGTAGAAGGGCAGGGTGATGTCGAAGCGGGGCAGGCCGAGCACCACGATGAAGAACAGCAGGGTCAGCGGCGTGTTGCGCAGGATCGTCACCCACACCGCCCCGAACACCCGAAGCGGCCTGACCGGCGAGACCCGGAAGCCGGCGATCAGCACCCCCAGCACCAGCGACAGCACGGCGCTCACCGCGAAGAGCGAGAGCGTGCCGAGGAAGCCCTCCCAGTAGGTCGACCAGTTGTCGATCAGCGTTTTCACGGCGCGGGCCCTCTCAGTACCGGTTGATCTGCGGCGGGGTCGGCGCCGGCTCCCCGGAGAGGCCGAGGGTCGCCTCGAAGGCCTTGTTCCAGTCGCCGTTCTGCTCGTGGTGCTCCAGCGCGTCGTTCAGCGCCGCGCGCAGCACGGTGTCGTTCTTCGGCACCCCGATCCCGTACGGCTCGGTCGAGAACAGCGGGCCGACCACCTTGAGCTCGTCCGGCACCTTGGCCGCGTAGCCGAGCAGGATCGCGTTGTCGGTGGTCACGGCGTCGACCTGGTTGGTGATCAGGTTGTCCACGCAGGCCGAGTAGGTGTCGTAGCCGATCAGCTTGGCCTTCGGGTACTGCGACTGGATTCGCTGGTACGGGGTCGAGCCGGCCGCCGAGCAGACCTTCTTGCCGTCCAGGTCCTCCGGGCCGTGGATGGTGTTGTCGTTCTTGCGCACCAGCAGCGACTGCCCGGCGACGAAGTACGGCCCGGCGAAGCCGACCAGCTTCTTCCGGTTGTCGTTGATGGTGTACGTGCCGACGTAGTAGTCGACCTGACCGTTCTGCAGCGCGGTCTCGCGGTTGGCCGACGCGATGGTCTTGAACCGGATCTTGTCCGGCGGGAAGCCGAGGGAGGCGCCGACCATCTTGGCGATCTCGATGTCGAAGCCGGAGTACTCGCCGGTCGCCGGGTTCTTCTGGCCCAGGTACGGCTGGTCCTCCTTGGCGCCGACCACCAGGTGGCCCCGGTTGCGGGCGGCGTCCAGGGTCGGCGAGCCGGTGATCGAGGAGGCGTCCTGCACCTGGTAGGCGGGCAGCGCGCTGGGCTGCGGGCCCTTGGGCGGCGGGGTGCCGGGCTTGCCGCAGCCGGCAGCCAGTGCGGTGAGCAGCAGGGCGACGGCGAGCACGCGTGTCCGCGCGGGTGCACCGGACCTCGCCGTCCGCGCGCGGGGCGTCGTCTCACGGTTCACGCCGCCGCCTCAGTGCTTCAGGATCTTGGACAGGAAGTCCTTGGCGCGCTCGCTCTCGGGGGTGCTGAAGAAGTCCTCCGGGGCACGGTCCTCGACGATCCGGCCGTCCGCCATGAACACCACCCGGTTCGCCGAGGCCCGGGCGAAACCCATCTCGTGGGTGACAACGACCATCGTCATGCCCTCGTGCGCGAGCTGGCGCATGACGTCCAACACCTCGTTGATCATCTCGGGGTCGAGCGCCGAGGTGGGCTCGTCGAAGAGCAGCGCCTTGGGGTCCATCGCGAGCGCGCGGGCGATCGCGACCCGCTGCTGCTGACCGCCCGAGAGCTGGGCCGGGTACTTGTCGGCCTGCGTCGCGAGGCCGACCCGCTCCAGCAGCGCGCGCGACTTGGCGTCGGCCTCCGCCCTGGGCCGGCCGCGCACCCTGATCTGTGCGAGCGAGACGTTCTGCAGCACGGTCTTGTGCGCGAACAGGTTGAAGGACTGGAACACCATGCCGACCTCGGCGCGCAGCCGGGCGAGCCCCTTGCCCTCCTCGGGCAGCGGCTCGCCGTCGATCAGGATGCTGCCGTCCTCGATCGGTTCCAGCCGGTTGATCGCCCGGCACAGCGTGGACTTGCCGGAGCCGGACGGGCCGATGACCACGACGACCTCGCCGCGGCCCACCGTCAGTTCGATGTCCTGCAGCACGTGCAGGTCACCGAAGTGTTTGTTGACCCCGCGCAGCTCGATAAGCGGGGTGAAGGCCGAGACGCCGCTGCGGGCCGACTCGGGATCGGTGGTCACCGGCTGCGCCGCCCCTTCAGCAGCCAGCCCAGCACACCGCCCGCGATCAGCGTGGCCAGCAGGGCGATCCAGAGCGGCGCGGTGACGGTGAACACCCAGAACTGGATCTTCACCTTTTCGAGGTTGGCGAACAGGAACCACACGGCGAGGATGACGATGACGCCGATCCCGATGTAGCGCGTGGGGATCCCGCCGATCTCACCGCGCGGGGAACGGGACGGGCCGTCTGAAATCTTGGTCACCGGAGCAGTCTGCGGGCCGAACCGCCGATTTGCCCGGTTACGCGCCCCTTCCGGGCCGGGGAGTAACCCGCACGGGGCAATCCGGCCCCGTGCGGGTTTACCGATCTACGCCCCGTGTCCGGGCTCCCGCGACTGCTACCGCTCGTCCCGCCAGGAGCGCCACAGCGCCGCGTACGGACCGCCGGCCGCGACCAGCTGCGGGTGGCTGCCGTACTCGCTGATCCGTCCGCCCTCGACCACCGCGATCACGTCCGCGTCGTGCGCGGTGTGCAGCCGGTGGGCGATGGCGATGACCGTCCGCCCTTCCAGCACCCGGGAGAGCGAGCGCTCCAGGTGCCGGGCGGCGCGCGGGTCCAGCAGGGAGGTGGCCTCGTCCAGCACCAGGGTGTGCGGATCGGCCAGCACCAGCCGGGCCAGGGCCAGTTGCTGGGCCTGCGGCGGGGTCAGCGAGGTGCCGCCGGAGCCGACCTCGGTGTCCAGGCCCTCCGGCAGGGCGTCCACCCAGCCCCCGGCGTCCACCGCGTCCAGCGAGGCCCGCAGCTCGGTGTCGTCCGCGTCGGGCGCGGCGAGCCGCAGGTTGTCCCGCAGGGTGCCGACGAAGACGTGGTGCTCCTGGTTCACCAGGGCCACCTCCGCACGCACCCGTTCGGCGGGCATCCGCGACAGCGCCGCCCCGCCCAGGGTCACGCTGCCGCGGCCGGGGGCGTAGATCCCCGCCAGCAGCCGTCCGAGCGTGGACTTCCCCGCCCCGGACGGCCCGACCAGCGCGACCCGGCTGCCCGGGGCGACGTCCAGGCTGATCCCGTGCAGGACGTCCGCGCCCTCGCGGTAGCCGAACCGGACGTCCGTGGCCTCCACCCGACGGCCGTCCGGGCGGGCGGACTCGTCGCCCTCGTGCTCCGGCACCTCGCGCACGCCGACCAACCGGGCCAGCGAGGCCTGTCCGATCTGCAGCTCGTCGTACCAGCGCAGGATCAGGTCCACCGGGCCGGTCAGCATCTGCGCGTACAGCACACCGGTGGTCAACTGGCCGACGGTGATCCAGCCCTTGAGCGTGAACAGCCCGCCGAGCACCAGGGTGGCCAGCACGGCAGCGGTGTAGACCGCGTCGATGGTCGGGAACCAGACCGAGCGCAGCCACAACGTGTAGCGCTCCCAGGCCAGCCACTCCCGCAGCTTGCGGTCGGTCAGCCGGATCCGCTGCTCGCCCAGGCGCAGCGCCTCGACCGTCCGACCGGCGTCCACCGTCTCGGCCAGCACGGTGTTCACCGCGGCGTACCCGGCCGACTCGTTGCGGTACGACTGCGGCGCGCGCCGGAAGTACCAGCGGGAGGTGGCCAGCAGCAGCGGCAGCCCGATCAGCGAGGTCAGCGCGAGCAGTGGCGAGGTGACCAGCAGGGCGCCGAGCACCAGCAGCAACGACACGACGGCGACGGCGAGTTCGGGCACCGCCTCGCGCACCGACTTGTCCAGCCGGTCGACGTCGGTGGTGCCCCGGGAGACCAGGTCCCCGGTGCCGGCCCGCTCCAGCACGCCGGGCGGCAGCGCGACCGAGCGGACCAGGAAGTCCTCGCGCAGGTCGGCGAGCACGCGCTCGCCGAGCACCGCGCCGCGCATCCGCGACCAGCCGGTGAACGCGGACTGCGCCACCAGCGCCAGCAGGTACCAGGCGACCGCCACCGTGATGGTGGACCCGGCGGTGCCGGTGGCCAGCGACTCGACCAGCCGGCCGAGCACCCAGGGGCCGACCAGCCCGGCGAGCGTGGCCACCGAGTGCAGCGCCACCACCCCCGAGAACCCGGCGCGGTGCCGCCGCGCCAACAGCAGCAGGTACCCGCGCACGGCGGCCGGGGAGCCGACCGGCAGGGTGGCGGCGGGCCCCTGCTCCTCATGGACGGGTGGCTTCATGGCGTACTCCTCGCTTGCGTGGCAGGGCAGTTGACGAATCCGTCCGGGAAGCCGTTCACACGGCCTCACCCACCCGCTGGGCCTCCTCCTCGTCGCGGGTGACCACGGCGCGGTAGGCCGGCTCGGTCCGCATCAGCTCGCGGTGCCGCCCCGCCGCGACCACCCGGCCGTCGCGCAGCAGCACCACCCGGTCCGCCTGGTCGAGCAGCAGCGGACTGGTCGCGAACACCACGGTGGTGCGGCCGGCCCGGGTGTCCCGCAGCCCGGTGGCGATCCTGGACTCGGTGTGGGCGTCCACCGCACTGGTGGGCTCGTCCAGCACCAGGACCGGAGGGTCCGCCAGCAGTGCGCGTGCCAGGGCGAGCCGCTGGCGCTGCCCGCCGGACAGCGAGCGCCCGCGCTCGGTGATCCGGGCACGCATCGGATCGCCCGCGCACTCGGGCGATCCGTCCACCAACGCCTCCAGCACGTCGTCCGACCGGGTGGCCGCCAGCGCCTCCGCCGCCGAGACCCGGCCCGAGGACGGGATGTCGAACAGCTCGGCCAGCGTGCCGGAGAGCAGCACCGGCTCCTTGTCATGGACCAGCACGGCCGCCCGCGCCTCGGCCGGCGGCACCGTGTCCAGCGCCGTCCCGCCGAGCCGTACTGAGGGCTGCTCCGGCTCGCCGTCGGCCGGCGGGACGTGGCCGCCGAGCCGCTCGGCGAGCGCCCCGGCGAAGTCCGGGTCCCCGCAGACCACGGCGGTCAGCTCGCCGGCCCGCACGGTCAGCCCGGTGACCGGGTCGTGGAGGTCGGCCTTGGCCGGCTTGGTCAGCGTGGCGTCCGCCGCTCCACCGGTCCGACCGAGGGACAGCACCCGGACGGCCCGCCCGGCGGAGACCCGGGCGACGCTCCAGGCGTGCGCCGCCTCGCCCAGGATGCGCAGCGGCGAGGCCAGGAAGGCGGTCGCACCGTACACCGCGATCAAGGTGCCTACGGCGAGCTCGCCGGAGGCCGCCAGCCGGGCGCCGTACCAAGTGACACCGACCACGAACAGGCCCGGGAGCAGTACCTGTTGGGCCTGCATCAGCGACCAGATCCGGGCCGAACGGACGGCGGCCGCCCGGACCTCCTGGGAGGCGGCCCGGTACCGCTCCAGGAACAGCTCCTCGCCGCCGATGCCGCGCAGCACCCGCAGCCCCGCCACCGTGTCGGCGGCCAGCTCGGTGGCCTTGCCGCCGAGCGCGCGCTGCTGCTCGTAGCGCCGCTCGAACGGCCCGATCAGCGGCCAGACGGAGGCCGCCAGCACCGGCACGCCGAGCAACACGCCGACGCCCAACACCGGTTCGACCACCAGCACCACCGAACTGACGGCCAGCCAGACGATCACCGCGGACCGGACCCGGGCGATCAGCTCGACGTACCAGCCGATCCGCTCGACGTCCCCGCTGCCGACCGCGACGACCTCTCCGGTGGCGATCCGGCGGGACAGCCCGGACCCGAGCTGCGAGGCCTGCCGCGCCACCAACTGCCGTACCTGACAAGCGGCGTGGATCCAGTTCCAGACCGCCTGCCGGTGCGACAGGACGGTGCCGAGGGCGGCCCCCGCGGCGAGCAGCAGGGCGAGCCCGCCGGCCCGCCAGATCCCGCCGGCGTCACCGTCGACAGCGGACTGCACGCCCGCTCCGAGCGGTATCGGCAGCGCGGCCTGGCACCCCATTTCGAGCAGTGTCCAGCAGGTGGCGAGCAGTTGCCCGCGCCGCTGACTGCGCTGCAGCCGGCACAGGAAGGCCCGGGGCGAGGAGAGATCGGGGCTGCCGGGGTCGGCCAGCGGCAGAGGGGTGAGCGGCATGACACTCCGATACGAACGGTGCGGAGGTACGGGGGCGGAGGCGACGGACGCGCGAACGGGCACTCGCCGAGCGGCCCGGGAACCCGGCTCACGCGAACGGCCCGAACCCACGGGCGACGGACGGCAGGCGAAGGACACCGAGCGACAGACGAGGAACGACGGGCAACAGGCGGCGGACCCGCGGCGCATCGGCACGGCGGCGTCGATACGTCCGGCGGGAGGGCCGGACGGACTGGGAAGGGCACGAAGGGCCCTGATTTCAGGAGGCCATGTCCGCGAGCCTGCCAACCCCGGTGTGACCCGCGCAACAGGTTTTCCGTCACCGCGGCCACCCGCGACCGCCCGCCGGCCACCCCGCCGAGCGCCCGACCGTCCACCGACCCCCGGCCGACCACCCGCATCCGCCCGTACGGCCCGGCCGGGGCGCCTCCGCGCCGTCCTCCGCGCCGTCCTCCGCCCCCTCCGGCCCCTCCTCCGACCCCCTCCGGCCCTCGCGAGGCCCTGCAAAACAACACCCAAGATTCACCCGTTTGGCGGGAACAATCACGTTCCGGCGCCAGTTGCCCCCCACTGGAAAGACCTACGACCAGGAGGGCACCCCGTCCCGTGAGCAACATCCCCAGCGTCACCCTGAACGACGGCGCGCAGATCCCGCAGCTCGGCTTCGGCGTGTGGCAGGTCCCGGACGACGAGGCCACCCCCGCCGTCCGCACCGCGATCGAGGCGGGCTACCGCTCGATCGACACCGCGGCGATCTACGAGAACGAGGCCGGTACCGGCGCGGCGATCGCCGAGGCGCTTGCGGGCGGCGTCGCCCGCGAGGACCTCTACATCACCACCAAGCTGTGGAACTCGGGCACCCGCGACTGGTCCGGCGAGCAGGGCCGCGACGCGGTGCTGCGCGAGTTCGACGCCTCGCTGGCCAAGCTCGGCCTCGACTACCTCGACCTGTACCTGATCCACTGGCCGCGCCCGATGCACGGCAGCTACCTCAACGTCTGGAAGGCCTTGGAGCAGCTGAAGGCGGACGGCCGGGTCAAGTCGATCGGCGTCTCCAACTTCGGCACCGAGCAGCTGACCCGCCTGCTCGACGAGGCCTCGGTCGTCCCGGTCCTGAACCAGGTCGAGCTGCACCCGTACTTCCCGCAGGAGGAGCTGCGCGCCTTCCACGCCCGGCACGGCATCGCCACCGAGGCGTGGAGCCCGCTGGGCCAGGGCGGGGACCTGCTCGCCGAGCCGACGCTGGTCGAGATCGCCGAGAAGCACGGCCGCACGGTCGCCCAGGTGGTCCTCCGCTGGCACCTGCAGAGCGGTGTGATCGCCATCCCGAAGTCGGTCACCCCGTCCCGGATCCGGGAGAACCTGGACGTCGCCGGCTTCGAGCTGGACGCCGAGGACCTCTCGGCGATCGCTGCCGTCGCCACCGGCAAGCGCATCGGGCCGGACCCGCAGGGCTTCGACTGGAACTGACGTGGGCCCGGGGCTCCGGATCGGTGCCCCGAGCCACCGCGCCGGGCCCCGAGGGAGCCTGACGACCGACCATGACGACGACCGCCCACCCCGAGCAGGGTGGGCGGTCGTCGGTGTGCGCGATTCACGGGACCGACGGGCAGGAACCCTCAGTACGTTGGCGAATCGTTTTGGCTGCTGTTACCAAAGCTTGGCCTAGAACCTGGCCGCCTTGCCGATGAGCGCGAGTGCAGCCTCGTGCTCATCCTCCTCCAGCGGAGCCAGCAACAGCCGCTGGACCTCGGCCACGCCGGCGGCCGAGCGGTGCAGCAGGTCCTGTCCCGCCGGTGAGAGCGAGAGCAGGTTGCGCCGACCGTCCGAGGGGTCGCGACGACGCTGCACCAGACCGCGGCGCACCAGCCGGCTCACCATCTCGGCCATGGTGGCCTTGTCCAGCGAGGCCAGCTCGCCGACCGTGCGCTGGTCGGCGCCCGGCTCCTGCTCCAGCGCGTCCAGCACCGCGTACTGCGGGGCCGTCAGCTCGGCGCCGACGTGCTCGGACCAGAGCTTGGTGTGCACCTGCTGGCTCACCCTGATCAGGTAGCCGATCGCCCGCTGGGCGTCCAGTATCGGCCGCGCGTCCGTAATGACGGCGACCGCCGCGGGCTCCAGCCTGGCTATCTTGGCCATCACCCGGACGATCTCGACCTGCTCGTCCGCCGTCAGCGGCTCGAACAGGACGCGCTGCACGCGGACCACACCACCGGTGGCCTCGCGCACCGCCTGGGCGCCGCTCTGCGAGAGAGCGAGCAGCTTGCGCCGGCCGTCGGCCGGGTCACGCCTGCGCAGCACCAGGCCGCGGCGGACCAGCCGCGCGACCATCTCCGCCATCGTGGCCTTGTCCAGCGAGGCTCGCTCGCCGACCGTCCGCTGGTCCGCACCCGGTTCGAGGGCCAGGACCAGCAGCACGGCGAACTGTGGAGCCGTGAGATCGGCTCCGACGTGCTCGGACCACAGACGGGTGTGAACCTGCTGTGCAACACGAATGAGGTGTCCGGGCGACTGCTGCAGTCGCGCGGACACGCGGGTTGTCGGGATCTCCCCCAGCACCATGTATCCGTCCCGATGTCACACCCGGTGTGTGTGGGACACCCGGGTGGGGCAGTAACGGCGAGTGGGCGTCCAGCTATGAGGGAGGGCGCTCCAGCCGTGCAGCCGGTGGCTGCTGGCGGACACTATACAAACGGCGGGCCCTTGCTGGCAGGCAGGGGCGGATAGTAGACGCAGGTTCGGCAACATTGGCATATTTACGCGCTGCCACGCCCTTGCAGTAACCCGTTCTCAGCAGAAAGCCGACCGGTCGGTCCTTACCGACCGTCACCTGCGCCTCTCCGCTCTGGCCGCCCTCCCTACTCGCCGGTAGGGTGTGGCCACCCTCTCCGGGGGCTCTCCCCGGAGGAACCCCTGAGAGAGACGAGAGCGAGCATGACCGAGCAGAGCACCGCCCCCCGGGTCGCCGTCGTCACCGGCGCCGCCCGCGGCCTGGGTGCCGCCACCGCCGAGCGGCTGGCCGCCGACGGCTACGCGGTCGCCGTCCTGGACCTCGACGAGGCGGCCGGCAAGGACACCGTCGACCGGATCACCGCCGCCGGCGGCAAGGCGCTGGCCGTCGGCGCCGACGTCTCGGACGCCGAGCAGGTCCAGGCCGCCGTCGACCGCGTGGTCGCCGAGCTCGGCACCCCCGTCGTGCTGGTCAACAACGCGGGCGTACTCCGCGACAACCTGCTCTTCAAGATGTCCGAGTCCGACTGGGACACGGTCATGAACGTTCACCTCCGCGGCGCCTTCCTGATGACCCGCGCGGTGCAGAAGCACATGGTCGACGCCGGTTTCGGCCGCATCGTCAACCTGTCCTCCTCCTCGGCCCAGGGCAACCGCGGCCAGGCCAACTACTCGGCCGCCAAGGCGGGCCTGCAGGGCTTCACCAAGACTTTGGCCATCGAGCTCGGCAAGTTCGGCATCACCGCCAACGCCGTCGCCCCCGGCTTCATCGCCACGGACATGACGGCGGCCACCGCCGCCCGCGTCGGCATGGACTTCGAAGACTTCAAGCGGGCTGCCGCCTCTCAGATCCCGGTCCAGCGGGTCGGTCTGCCTGAGGACGTCGCCCACACCATCTCATTCCTGGCGAGCGAGGGCGCCGGCTTCGTCTCCGGACAGGTGATCTACGTCGCGGGCGGCCCCCTCGACTGAGCACGGAACCTACACAGGGTTACCACGGAGTGGGAAGCCGGACCGACCGGCCTCCCGCTCCGTTTCCTTTACCGGGGCTTTTGCAGAATCATTCGAGGACCACACTGGCATTCGATCCCCGAATAGCGTGGGCCACTCCCCGGACCACCCGGGACGGAGCCAATTGTCGATTTCGCGGGAAAATGACAATTCCCTCCGAAATGGCCCTGTCCGGATGGGTAAAGTCACCCCGTGCAATCCAGAAGTACCCACGCTCCCATCCCGCGACAGCGGCCCGAACACCACGTCGCCACCCCGGGCCGGGAACGACCCGCCAGCACCGGCGGTGCCCACGGCCCGACCGGCAGCGTCCACTGCCCGGCCGGCCCCGACCGCCGCTCACCCGCCCTCCGTGGCCCGGCCGGCCCCGACCGCCGCGACCCCGGTTGGCCGCCGATGAGCCGGCGGCAGGCCGCCCTGCTCGCCGCCACCCTCGTCGTCTACCTGCTGGTCCTGGCCGGCGTGCTGCTGAACACCGCCCTGGTCGACCTCGACTGGTCGGTCCGCCTGCTGCGCCCGTACGAGCGGTGGCCCAGGCTGGAGCCGCTGCTCGACACCTGGGTGGTCGCCGGGCAGCGCGGTCCCTCGGCGATCGCCGCCTTCGCCTGGCTCGCCTGGCGCGCCCGCCGCCTCGGCCGACTGCGTCCGCTGCTGGTCATGGCCGTCGCGCTGCTGCTGCTCAATGTCACGGTCGGCGCGGTGAAGATCGTCACCGGCCGGCTCGGCCCGCACTACGCCCAGTACGTCGGCTCGCCCGAGCTCTTCTCCGGCGGCACCATCTTCCCGTCCGGGCACACCGCCAACGCCGTGGTCACCTGGGGCGTGCTCGCCTACCTGGCGGTCCGCTGGCGCCGCACCGGCGCGCTGATCGCCGCCGCGACCGCCTGCTCGATCGGCCTGACCACGGTCTACCTCGGCACCCACTGGGTCACCGACGTGCTGGCCGGCTGGGCCGCCGGGCTGCTCGTCCTGCTCTCGCTGCCGCTGCTGGAACCCCTGGTCGCCGTCGCCGAGCAGCGACTGCACCGCCGCTTCGGCCGCCGCGCCCTCCGCTACCGAGCCCACCGGGCCCACTGAGCGCACCAAGCCCTCTGGACGCACCGAGCCGTCGGTGGAGACGGGCGCTACCCCTCCCAGCTCCGCTCGACCACACCGTCCCGCACCGCCAGGTTGAGGCGCCCCTGCCGGTACTCCATGGTCATCAGCTCCCCCGGCTCCAGCACCCGGACCGAGGCCCAGCCGTGCCGGCGGGCCAGCTCCTTGGCCCGTTCGACCCGCAGCCCCGCGTACCCCTCGGCATCCGCCCCGGCCGCTCCCGATCCCACCGCGTCCGATCCCGACATCGCGCCTCCCCCGGCCAGCTCCCTCGGACGTACGCTGGAATCGTAGCCCGACCCGAGCGGTCCGGAGGTGAACGGCGATGCGCACCACCACCCCGCGACGGTGGCGCAGCGGCACCGAGCCGGCCACCGCCCGCAGCGACCTCAAGCTGCGCTACCTGCTCTCGCTCGTCTTCACGCCGCTGTTCGTGCTGAGCACGGTGGGCTTCGCCGTCTGGGCGGCCGCTTCCCCGGTCAACGGCGTCCCGAGCCGGGGCACGCTCACCGGCTTCGCCATCGCCTGCGGCCTGCTCTCCCTGATCGCCGTCGTCGATCTCGTGGTGGTCGTCCGGCGCCGCCGGACCGAGCTCTGACGCGGTGTCTCCCATGGAGTGGGAAGTCGGCCCGGCCGACTTCCCACTCCTCGCGTCCGCTCCCGGGCTTCTCGCCTCCCTCTCGGGCTCCCCGCATCCGTTCCCCGGCCCCGGCCCCCGGCCGCCGCCGCCGCGGCCGCGGCCGCGGCCGCGGCCCCGAGCCTCAGCGGCTGCCGACCGCCTGCTTCACCAGAGTCCGCCCGAAGTCCCACATGAGGCCGCTCCCCCGGTGCGCCTCGTCCATGATGTCGGTGAAGGCGTCCATGAACCGGTCGACATCCCGCTCGGTGATGATCAGCGGCGGAATCAGCTTGATCACTTCCAGGTGGTCCCCGGACACCTGGGTCAGGATCCGGTGCCGCTGCAGCAGCGGGACCACGACCATCTGCGCGAACAGCCCCTTGCGCGCCGCCTGCAGGGCCGTCCACCCGGTGCGCAGCTTGAGCGACTTGGGCCGCCCGAACTCGATGCCGATCATCAGCCCGCGCCCGCGCACCTCGGCGAGCAGCTCGTACCGGTCGACCAGCGCGGTCAGCCGTTCCCGGAACAGGTCGCCGACCGTGCGGGCGTTCTCCACCACCTTCTCGTCCCGCATCACCTCCAGGGTCGCCAGGCCGGCCGCCATGGCCTGGGCGTTCGACCCGAAGCTGGCCGAGTGCACCAGCACCCGGTCCATCGAGGAGTACACCTTCTCGAAGATCCAGCCCTTGCCGAGGGTCGCCCCGACCGGGATGTACCCGCCGGAGAGCGCCTTGGCCACGCAGACCAGGTCGGGCAGCACGCCGTCCTCGTGCTGGTAGGCGAAGAACTCGCCGGTGCGGCCGATCCCGGTCTGCACCTCGTCGCAGATCAGCAGCGCCTTGTGCTCGTGCAGCAGCGCCTGGGCGGCGCGCAGCCAGCCGGGTGGCGGTGCCTGGACGCCCTTGCCCTGGATCGGTTCGACGATCAGCCCCGCGACGTCGCCGCGCTTCAGCTCCTTGGCCAGCGCCCCGATGTCGCCGAGCGGGATCGCGGTGTCCGGGAGCAGCGGGTCGAAGCCCTTGCGGAAGCCGCTCTCCCCGTTGACCGAGAGCGAGCCGGTGGTCAGCCCGTGGAAGGCGTGGTCGGCGTAGAGGATGCGCTTGCGGCCGGTGGCGTACCGGGCGAACTTGAGCGCGGTCTCCACCGCCTCGGTGCCGCTGTTGCCGAAGAACACCCGGTCCAGCCCGGGCGCGTACGACAGCAGCCGCTCGGCCAGCAGTCCGGGCAGGGGCGAGCAGTCGAAGCGGACCAGGTCGGGCAGGTCGAGGTCCATCACCTGCTGGATCGCCGAGCGCACCACCGGGTGGTGGCGGCCGAGGGCGAAGATGCCGAAGCCGGCCAGCATGTCGAGGTACTCGTTGCCCTCGGCGTCGTAGAAGTACGGGCCCTCGGCGCGCTCGTAGTACTTGTCGAAGCCGATGGTGTGGAGCATCCGGGACAGCTGCGGGTTGAGGTAGCGGCTGTTCAACTCGTATCGCTCACCGCCGCGTTCGGCGAGGAGCGCAGCGAGGTCGAAGGCGGGGCGGTCTGGGTCAGCCGGCATGGCGCGGGTTCGCTCCTCTGGTCGGTAGCAGGTTCTTGGCGAAGACGGCGGTCTGGGCGGCGACCCCGGTCCCGGTCAGCCCGGCCTCCTCCAGGATCTCTCCGCGCGAGGCGTGCCCGAGGAACTCCTGCGGCAGACCGAGCACCCGCACCGGTACGTCGACGTCGGCGTCGCGCAGCGCCTGGGCGATCGCCGTACCGACCCCGCCGGTCCGGCCGTTGTCCTCGACGGTGACCACCAGCCGGTGGGCGGCGGCGAGTCCGGGCAGCGCCGGGTCGACCGGCTTGACCCAGCGGGGGTCGACCACGGTCGCCGTGAAGCCCTCGGCGAGCAGCAGCCGGGCGGCGTCCAGGCAGGCCGGGGCGGTGGTGCCGACGGCGACCAGCAGGATCTCGGCCGGGCGGCCGGTGCGCAGCAGGACGTCCACCCCGCCGATCCGCTCGACGGCCGGTACGGCAGGGCCGACGTTCCCCTTCGGGAAGCGCACGACCGTCGGGGCGTCCCCGACCTCGACGGCCTCGCGCAGCTGGGCCCGCAGCTGTTCGGCGTCGCGCGGCGCGGCGAGCCGCAGGCCCGGCACGACCTGCAGGATCGACATGTCCCACATGCCGTTGTGCGAGGCGCCGTCCGGGCCGGTCACCCCGGAGCGGTCGAGGACGAAGGTGACGCCCAGGCGGTGCAGGGCGACGTCCATCAGCACCTGGTCGAAGGCCCGGTTCAGGAACGTCGCGTACACCGCGACCACCGGGTGCAGCCCGCCGGTCGCCAGCCCCGCGGCGCTGGTGACGGCGTGCTGCTCGGCGATCCCGACGTCGAAGGTCCGCGTCGGGTACGCCTTGGCGAACGGTGCCAGGCCCACCGGCTGCAGCATGGCCGCGGTGATCGCCACCAGGTCCGGCCGCTCGGCGCCGAGCGCGAGCAGTTCCTCGCCGAACACCGAGGTCCAGGAGACGCCGCCGCTGGGCGAGATCGGCAGGCAGGTGTACGGGTCGATCGGGTTGACGGCGTGGAAGCGGTCGGCCTCGTCCTGCTCGGCGGGCCGGTAGCCGCGTCCCTTGACGGTCAGGCAGTGCACGATGACCGGACCGCCGAAGTTGCGGGCCTGGCGCAGCGCCTGTTCGACGGCGCCCAGGTCGTGGCCGTCGATCGGGCCGAGGTACTTGAGGCCGAGGTCCTCGAACATGCCCTGCGGGGCGAAGGCGTCCTTGAAGCCCTTCTTGGCGCCGTGCAGCGCGTCGAAGATCGGCTGGCCGACCAGCGGGGTGCGTTGCAGCGCCCCCTTGCCGAGGGCGAGGAAGCGCTCGTAGCCCTGGGTGGTGCGCAGGGTGGCGAGGTGGTTGGCGAGGCCGCCGATGGTCCTGGCGTAGGAGCGCTCGTTGTCGTTGACGACGATGACCAGCGGCCGCTCGCGGGCTTCGGCGATGTTGTTGAGCGCCTCCCAGGCGAGCCCGCCGGTGAGCGCGCCGTCGCCGATCACCGCGACGGTGTGCCGGTCGTGCTGGCCGAGCAGTTGGGCGGCCTTGGCGAGGCCGTCGGCGTAGGAGAGCGCGGTGGAGGCGTGCGAGTTCTCGACCAGGTCGTGCTCGGACTCGCCGCGCGAGGGATACCCGGAGAGTCCTCCTCGCATCCGCAGCCGGGTGAAGTCCTGGCGGCCGGTGAGGAGTTTGTGGACGTAGCTCTGGTGGCCGGTGTCGAACACGATCCGGTCGTACGGCGAGTCGAAGACCCGGTGCAGCGCGATGGTGAGCTCCACCACGCCGAGGTTGGGCCCGAGGTGTCCGCCGGTGCGGGTGACGGCGTCGATCAGGAAGTCGCGGATCTCGTCGGCGAGCAGCGGGAGTTCGGCCGCCGGGAGCTTGCGCAGCTCGGCCGGCGACGTGACGCGGGAGAGCAGTGACATGGGTACACCTCACGACTCGGAGTGGTGCGGTGATGCCTCCGCCCGACGGGGGCGGAGCCGGCCCGGGCGCGGAGGCCCGGGCCGGGGTGCCGACCTGGCGGTCAACTCCCGTCTCAGCGGCCCTTGTTGCCGCTGACGGTCTCGGTGATGGCGCGCAGCGACTGCTGCAGCGAGCCCATGGTCGCGAGGACGGCCGTCGGCTCGTAGCCGCAGTGGGCCATGCAGTTGGCGCAGCGCGGGTCCTTGCCGCGGCCGTACTTGCTCCAGTCGGTCGTCTCGACCAGCTCGCGGTAGGTCTGCACGTAGCCGTCGGCCATCAGGTAGCAGGGCCGCTGCCAGCCGAACAGCGAGTAGTTGGGGATGCCCCAGGGGGTGCACTCGAAGTCGGCCTTGCCCTCCAGGAAGTCCAGGAAGAGCGGGCTGTGATTGAGCCGCCAGCGCCTGCGGTTGCCGCCGGCGAAGGCCTTGCGGAACAGCTCCCGGGTCTGCTCGACGCCGAGGAAGTGCTCCTGGTCGGGGGCCTTCTCGTAGGCGTAGGCGGGCGAGATCATCATCTCGTCCACCTTCAGCTCGTCGTTGAGGTAGTCCAGGACGTCGATGACGGTCTGCGGGGTGTCGGTGTTGAAGAAGGTGCTGTTGGTGGTGACCCGGAAGCCGCGCCGCTTGGCCTCCTTGATCGCCGCCACCGCCTCGTCGAAGGTGCCCTCCTTGGCCACCGACTCGTCGTGCCGCTCGCGCAGGCCGTCGATGTGCACGGCGAAGGTGAAGTACGGCGAGGGCGTGAACTTGTCCATCTTCTTGCGCATCAGCAGCGCGTTGGTGCACAGGAACACGTACTTGCGCCGCTCGACCAGCTGGCGGACGATCTCGTCGATCTGCGGGTGCATCAGTGGCTCGCCGCCGGCGATCGAGACCATCGGGGCACCCGACTCCAGGACCGCGCCCACCGCCTGGGCGACGGGCATCCGCTGCTTCAGGACGCCCGCCGGGTGCTGGATCTTGCCGCAGCCCTCGCAGGCGAGGTTGCAGGCGAACAGCGGTTCCAGCTCCACGATCAGCGGGAACTTGTCCCGTCGCTTGAGCAGCTTCTGCTGCATGAGGTAGGTGCCGACCCGCACGGTCTGGCGCAACGGCATGGCCATGGCTAGCTCGCCTCCTGGGGGAGCGTCGAGGATGTGGGGTGGTTCAGGTCTGCGGGGCGGAGTGCGAGCTCCTGCCGGGGCGCGAGCTCCTGCCGGTACCAGTCGACCAGGGCGGGGACGGTCGCCCGCAGGGTCCGCCAGGCCCGCACCCCGGCCGGGAGGGTGCCGGGCCGCAGCAGCTCGTGCTCGGGGGTGTCGACCACCACCCGCAGGACGGCCGCGGGCAGCGCGGGCCGCACCTCGCGAAGCGCGGCCAGGACGGCGGCGGCCTCCATGTCGACGGCGAGCGCGCCCTGCAGGTGCAGTGCCCGGCGCTCGATGCCGCGCACCACGTGGTCGGCGGTGTGGTGCACCCCGGTGTGCACGGTCAGGCCGCGGTCCTTCAGCACCCGGGTGAGCTCCGGCCCGGAGTCGACCGGGTAGAGGTGCCCCTCCGCGTCGCGCACGCCGTCGGCCGCGACGACGTCGCCGGGCTGCACGCCGGGGCCGAGCGCGGCGCCGAAGCCGGCCACGACGACCGCGCCGTAGCCGCCGGGGGCGGAGCCGAGCAGCCGTCGCACGGTCAGCCCGGCGCGCCGCCGGCCGACCCCGGTGCGCACCAGCACCGGGGGTCCGCCGGTCGAGCCGCGCCAGTCACCGCCGCGCAGGGCCCAGACCTCGGGGCCCAGTGCGCAGAGCACCAGCAGGGGGGCGGTGGTCACCGCGCCGCCCCGATCGTCGGTGTGCCGGTCGCCCGTCCCGTACCCGGGCTGCCGTGGAGGTAGCGGCCGAGCGCGGTGACCGGGAAGACCAGTCGGTACAGGTGGTAGTTGATGGAGAAGTCCCAGGGGAAGCCGGTGCCGGTGAACTGTGGCTCGTCCCAGGTGCCCTCGGGCAGCTGGGTGCGCACCAGCCAGTCCACGCCGCGCTCCACCGCCGGGTTGGCGCGGCCGTCCGGGCCCTCGCCGGCCGCCAGCAGCGCCATCAGGGCCCACGCGGTCTGCGAGGCGGTGGAGTCGCCGCGGCCGGCCCAGCGCGCCGGGTCGTCGTAGGAGCGCATGTCCTCGCCCCAGCCGCCGTCGGTGTTCTGCCGGTCCTCCAGCCAGCGCACCGCCCGGCGGATCGCCGGGTGCTCGTCCGGGACGCCGGCCGCGACCAGCGCGGGCAGCACCGAGCCGGTGCCGTAGATGTAGTTGGTGCCCCAGCGGCCGAACCAGGAGCCGTCCGCCTCCTGGTTGCGCAGCAGCCACTCGATGCCGCGCCGGGTCCGGGGGTCACGGGCGCGGCCGGTCTCGGCGAGCATCTCCACCACGTGGGCGGTGACGTCGGCGGACGGCGGGTCGACCACCTCGCCGAAGTCGCAGAACGGCAGCTTGTTGGGCAGCGTGCTGGTGTTGTCGACGTCGAAGGCGCCCCAGGCGCCGTTCTTGGACTGCATGCCGAGGTTCCACAGGACGCCGCGGTCCACCGCCGCGTCGACCTTGGCCGGGTCGGGGTGGTCCACCCGGCGCAGCGCCAGGACCACCTCGGCGGTGTCGTCGATGTCGGGGTAGGTGTCGTTCTCGAACTCGAAGGCCCAGCCGCCGGCCGGGAGCCCGGGCCGCTGGACGGCCCAGTCGCCGCGCTTGCGGATCTCCTCGCCGAGCATCCAGTCGACGGCGGAGACCAGCGCCGGGTGGTCGGCGGGCACCCCGGCGTCGACCAGCGCGATGGTGGCCAGGCAGGTGTCCCAGACCGGGGACTGGCAGGCCTCCAGCCAGCGCTTGCCGTCCTCGGTGTGCACGGTGAAGCGGTCGAAGGAGCGGAGCCCGGCCTGCACCACCGGGTGCTCCAGCTCGTAGCCCTCCAGGTGCAGGGCGATCAGCGAGTAGACGGCGGGGGGCTGGATGCCGCCCCAGCAGCCGTCGGCCTCCTGCCGTTCGACGATCCAGCGGCAGGCCTGGGAGACGGCCAGGCGGCGCAGCGGGCGGACGGCCCGGCGGTGGTAGGCGTGCAGTGCCTTGTCGAGGCGCTCGAACAGGCCGTCCCAGGTGGTGGCGGGGGCGAGCGGCCGTTCGGGGTAGGGGTTGTCCGGGTCGGTGTGCAGCTCGGTGAGCGGGAAGGGCGCCGGACGGACGGGCCGGTGGGCCGAGACGACGGTCAGCGGGACGATGGTCTGGCGGGCCCAGCAGCCGAAGGCGTAGATGTTCAGCGGCAGCCACTTGGGCAGGAAGATGATCTCGGGCGGCATCTCGGGCAGCCGGTCCCAGGGCCACCAGCCGAACAGTGCGAGCCAGATCCGGGTGAACACCCGGGCGGCCGCGATGCCCCCCGCGGAGCGGACGTAGCGGGCGGCGGCGGCCATGTGCGGGGCGGTCGGGTCGTCGCCGGCCAGTCTGAGCGCGACGTACGCCTCGACGGTGGTGGACAGTTCGGGCGGCCCACCGTGGAACGTGGACCAGGTGCCGTCCTCACGCTGCTGGGAGCGGATCCACTCGGCGGTGGCGTTCGTCTGTTCTTCGGTCCGGATTCCGAGGAACTGGCGGAGCAGTAAATCCTCGGCGTCCATGGTGACGTTGGTCTCCAGGTCACCCTTCCACCAGCCCTCGGAGGACTGCAGGGAGAGCAGGTGGGTGGTGGCGCGGGCCAGGGCCTCCCGCGCGTCGGCCGGTCGGAGGTCCGCCTCACCGGCCGGCCGGAGCTGGTCGGCGTCCTCGGGCTGCCACCGCCCCGTGCCCAGCAGGGCCGGGGGGCGGTCGCCCACCGCGACCGGCTCGGGATCGTACTCAGGGTCGAGCCGGCCGTCCGCGGTTGCTGTCAACGTAACGTCACCTCTCTCGTACCACCACGAATTCGGCGAGTGCGACGAAGTGCTCGCGCACCTCGTCGGACATGGGCACCTCGTCCAGGGCGGCGAGGGCAGTCGTGTGCTGGCGGCGGGCCTCCTCCTGGGTCCATGCGCGGCCGCCGGCTTCCTCGATCAGCGCGGCCCGGGCGGCGAGCTCGGGCTCGCTCTCCTCCCCGCGCCCCTTCGGGTCGGCCAGTTGCTCGGCGAGCCGGCGCGAGGCCTGACCGCCCTCGGCCAGGGCGGCGGCGACCGGCAGGGACTTCTTGCGCTGGCGCAGGTCTCCCCAGTGCGGCTTGCCGGTGACCTCGGTGGCGCCCCAGATGCCGAGCAGGTCGTCCACCGCCTGGAAGGCCAGCCCCAGGTGGTGGCCGTAGCGCTGGAGGGAGTCGGAGACCTTGTCGTCGGCCCCGGCCAGGACGGCGCCGATCGCCGACGCGGCGGCCAGCAGGGCCGCCGTCTTTCCGCCCTCCATCTCCAGGCACTCCGCGACGGTCACAGTGTCGCGCTGTTCGAAGGCGACGTCCCTGGCCTGGCCGTCGATCAGCCGGCGGGTCGCCGTGGTGAGCAGCCGGACGGCGCGCGCGGCGTCGGTGGGGCTGGCGCCGCCCGTCACCGCGGCGTCGAGCAGCACCTCCGTGCCGAGCGTCGCCAGGGCGTCGCCGACCAGGATCGCCTGGGCCGGCCCGAAGACCGTCCACGCGGTGGCCCGGTGCCGCCGGGTCTCGTCACCGTCCATCAGATCATCATGGAGCAGGGAGAAGTTGTGCACCAGTTCAACAGCGACCCCGCCGGGCACCCCCGCCTCGGCCGCCGCACCGGTGGCCTGGGCCGACAGCAGGGCCAGCGCAGGGCGCACGGCCTTGCCGCCGTCACCCGCGACCGGTGTGCCGTCCCGGTCGATCCAGCCGAAGTGATAGGCCGCGACGGTGTCCATCGGTGCGGCCAAACGGGCGACGGCGGCCCGTAGCGGCGGCGTGCAGAGCGTACGGCTGCGGGCGAGCAGCTCCGGCACCGAGACCGGTTCGGCGTGCGCCGTGCCTCCGACGGCGAAGCCGGTGCGTGACTCCACGTGCGTTCCCTCTCCCTCGTGGTGCCGGACCGCACGGGGCGGCCGGGTGCTGCCGGTGCGGCTGGTGTCGATTCGTGTGGTGCCGGTGCCGGACGTGCCGGACGTGCCGGAGGTGTCGGTCCGGCCGTTCCGGCCGGCGTCGCCGGTTCCGTGGATTCCGCCGATGCGCACGACGGTACGCCCGTCGGCTCTGGCGGGCTCTCCGGCGGCGCGGCCCGCCGTCACCTGGGCCACCTCCCGTCGCCGCGGTCCACCGGCACCCGGGTGCCGGCGGCGAGCGCGGCGTCGGCGGCGGCGTGGCCGCTGCGCACGGCGCCCTCCATGGTCGCGGGCCAGCCGGTGGCCGTCCACGAGCCGGCCAGCAGCAGACCGGGCACCTCGGTGCGGGCCGACGGACGCAGCGCTCCGCTGCCCGGGGCCGGGTCGAAGGTCGCGGTGCGCTCGCGGGTGACGAAGAAGTCGAGCACCCGGGCCCCCGCCGCGGCCGGCAGCAGCCGTTCCAGCTCGGGCAGGTAGCGGCTGCGCAGCTCGGCGACGGGCAGGTCGATCTCGTCCTGCACGGCCGACTGCGAGAGGGCCAGGTACTGGGCGCCCGGGTGGGCCCGACCGAGCTCGGTGGCGGCCAGGCCGGAGTGCGCCGTGCGGTCGAAGACCCACTGGACCGGGGAGCCGAGGGCTGCGAAGAACGGCCGGCGCAGCAGCTTGCGGTCGTAGATCACGTGCACGTTGAGGATCGGCGTGGTGCCGAACCCGGCGAGCCGTTCCTGGCCCGGGAAGGCGTTCGGCGGCAGCAGGGCGGCCGCGCTGTCCTGGGCGCCGGCCAGGACGACGGTGTCGGCGGTGAGCAGCTCCCCGCCCTCCAGGCGGACGGCGTGCTGCGGCGCGGCCGGCTTGAGCTCGGCCACCCGGGCGCGCAGCAGCACCGTCACGCCGGCCCGCTCCAGCTCGGCGAGCGCCCGGTCGTGGTGGATCGCGCCCAGCGGAGCGGCGGCGATGCCGATGTCGGCGGCGCCGGGGTCGGAGAGCAGGCCGGTCTGGAACACCTTCGCCGCGAGCGCCATCGACACCTGGTCGGCCCGCCCGTTCAGGGTGGCGACGCCGACCAGGTCCCACAGGGCCGCCTGGGTGGCGGCGTTCTGCCCGTTGCGGCGCAGCCACTCGCCGAAGGAGATCCGGTCCAGCGCCGGGTCGGCGAGGTCCAGGCCCTTCAGGGCGAGCGCGCCGCGCACCACCCGGGCGCGGTCGGCCGGGGACAGGTGCGGGTAGCGCGCGAGGCTGGCGGCCAGGTGCAGGGGGACGGGCAGGCCGACCCGCCGCAGCCGGCCCAGGGTCCGCACCGGGGCGTCGTCGGGGCCGGTGACGGAGAGCACCGGGACGTCGAGGCGGTCCTGGAGGTGGACCAGGCGGGTGGCGCCGAGCCGCTCCAGCAGGCCGCGGTAGGCGGTGCAGCAGCGCAGGTAGACGTGCTGGCCGTTGTCGACGGTGAGCTCGCCGCGGCGGAAGGAGAACGCCAGACCGCCGAGCCGGGGGCGGCCCTCGGCGAGGGTGACCCGGTGACCGGCCTCGGCCAGGCGCAGCGCTGCGGTGATCCCGGCCAGACCGCCGCCGACCACGATGGCGGCCGGGCGCGCGGCATCGGCTCGCCCGGTCATCGGCCCTCCCCCTCGCAGTCGCTGGACCGCCGGGGGGCGGTCGCTGAAGCCGGTACTCGTTCGGTCAACACGGAACTACCCGCACGTGATTCCCCGCTGACACAGCGTGACAGAACTGTGGCGAGAATCAAGAACGCCCCCCGGCGAGCCCGGAAAGCGCCACGTACGCCTTCTCCCAGCCCGGCAGCGAGACCCGGCCGCGCAGCACCGACTCGGGATCGGCGGCGATCCGGCCGAGCAGCCGGTGGTAGATCCCGGCCATCGCGGCGGTGCAGGCGCGGCTGCGGCGGTCGAGCATCGGCAGCAGCCGCAGGCCCTCCTCGAAGGCGGCCTGGGCGCGGGCGGCCTCGAAGGCCACCAGGCCGGTGAAGTCCGCTCCGGCGGGCGGCTTGGCCAGCGCGAAGCCCTGCTCGCAGCCGAACCGGACCAGGTCCTCGGTGGGCAGGTAGGTGCGGCCGTTCAGGGCGTCCTCGCGCAGGTCGCGCAGGATGTTGGTGAGCTGCAGCGCCAGGCCCAGGGTGTCCGCGTGGCGCGCCCCGAGCTCGGGGTCGTCGCAGCCGTAGACGCCCAGCGAGAGCCGGCCGATCGCCCCGGCGACGCAGCGGCAGTAGACCTTCAGCTCCTCGTACGTCTGGTACTCGGCGCCCTTGAGGTCCATCTCGACGCCGTCGATCAGCTCGTCGAAGCCGCCGAGCGGGATCGGGAAGCGCCGGGCCGTGTCGGCCAGGGCGACCTTGATCGGGTCGGTGTCGTCCTCGGCGACCACCCCGGAACGGACCTCGTCCACCAGTTCCCGGGTGCGCAGCAGCGCCTCGGCCTTCCGGTCGGACGGGAGGTCGCCGTCGCCGATGTCGTCCACCCGGCGGGCCAGGGCGTACAGGGCCGACATGGCCAGCCGCTTGGGTTCGGGCAGCAGCCGGATGCCGTAGCTGAAGTTGCGCGCCTGCAGACCGGTGACTGCCTCGCAGTACCGGTACGCCGCCATGACCTGGGCCGACGCCAGTGGTGATGCCGCCACTCGGGCGTTCACCTTCCCTTCGCGAAGATGGCCGCCGCCTTCGCTGCGAGGCGGCGCTTGTCCGGCTTCGCCTGTCGGGCGAGCACGTCGTACCCGGCGGCCTCGACGGCCGCCAGGGCCGCGTACCCGCCGGCGGTGAATCCCGCCAGGAGCAGTCGAAGCCTCCCCCGAACCGTACCTACCAATGGTGCGCCGTGATCGAGCAGGGTGCGGGCCCGCTCCACCTCGAAGGCGATCAGCTCCCGTACCGCGCCGTCGGCGGAGGGGGCGGCGAGGTCCGCCTCGGTCACGCCGAAGCGCTCCAGGTCCTCGGCGGGGAGGTAGATCCGGCCGCGGCGCAGGTCCTCGGCGACGTCCTGCAGGTGTTCGACCACCTGAAGGGCGCTGCAGACGGCGTCGGAGAGTTCGATCCGCTCGGGGGTGGAGACGCCCGCGATGGCCAGGACGAGGCGGCCGACGGGGTCGGCGGAGAGGGTGCAGTAGTCGAGCAGGTCGTCGTACGTGGCGTAGCTGGTGGTGGTCTGGTCCACCCGGTTGGCCTCGATCAGACGGCGGAACGGCTCGGGGGTCAGGCCGTGCCGGTCGACCAGCGGGACAAGGGCCCGCATCAGCGGGTGGCGGGGGGCCTCGGCGCCGGAGGGGTGCAGCGCGCTCTCGAAGACCCGGTCGAGGTCGTGCTCCAGGCCGTCGAGCAGGGCGAGGCGGAAGGCGACCTCGTGCGCGGTCGGCGGGCCGGACTGCTCCGAAGGGGTGGCCGGGGGCATCCGTTCGACCCCGAGCAGGCGGGCGGTGGCGGCCGGGTCGGCCAGGTCGCCGTCGCCGGCGTCGTCGACGAGGCGGGCGAAGCCGTACACCGCCATCAGGTCGTCGCGCCAGGCCGCGGGCAGGAAGAACGGGGCGACCGGGAAGTTCTCGGCCCCCGCCTTCTTGAGGGTCTGACCCGCGGAACGGTTCACCGGCGTATCACTGGGCTGGGCCGAAGCCGACACTGCTGTCACTCCCCCGTTCTACACCGCTGGGTACCACCGGCCCGACTCGGACACGCGTCCGAGCGCGGGCGTCACGCACGGCACACCGCCCCCGCGACTACCAGCCTGACACCCCGGGGCGCGCCGGAGAAGAGCGCCCCGCCCGCCGGACCGGGGCGCTCACCCCCGCGGCGGCGGCCACCCGGGGCAACAACGGGGAACCGGCGGGGCAAGCCGCAGGGCCGGCTCCGGAGGTTCCGGAACCGGCCCTGGTGGCGGGAGTGGCTCGTGCGAGCACCGCGGGTCGCCGGTGCTACGGGCGCTCGCCGCGCTCGTAGCGGCCGACGACCTCGTCGGTCGGGCCGTCCATGACCAGCTCGCCGGCCTCGATCCAGATGGTCCGCTCGCAGACCTCGCGGATCGAGTTGTTGTCGTGGCTGACCAGGAAGACCGTACCGGCGGAGCCGCGCAGTTCGTCGATGCGCCGCTTGCTGCGCTGCTGGAAGGCCTGGTCACCGGTGGCCAGGGCCTCGTCGATCAGCAGCACGTCGTGGGTCTTCGCCGCGGCGATCGAGAAGCGCAGGCGGGCGCCCATGCCGGAGGAGTAGGTGCGCATCGGCAGGGAGATGAAGTCGCCCTTGTCGTTGATGCCGGAGAACTCGACGATGTCCTGGTAGCGCGCCCGCACGTCGGCCGGGGACATCCCCATCGCCAGGCAGCCCAGGACGACGTTGCGCTCGCCGGTGAGCTCGTTCATCAGCGCGGCGTTGACGCCCAGCAGCGAGGGCTGGCCGTTGGTGTAGATGCCGCCCTTCTCGGTCGGCAGCAGGCCCGCGATGGCGGCCAGCATGGTCGACTTGCCGGAGCCGTTGGAGCCGATCAGGCCGATCGCCTCACCCTTGTACGCGGTGAAGCTGATGCCCTTGACCGCGTGCACCTCGCGCACGCCGGCGGCGCGCCTGCGGCTGAGGATGCGGCTCAGCGCCGAGGTGGCGCTGCCCTTGCCGGAGCCGGCGCCGTGCACCCGGTAGACGATGTGCACGTCGTCGACGACGACGGTGGGCTCGCGGGCCACGTCCGTGTCCCGGACGTTGTCGTTCTTGCTCAGGTCGACGTCAGCCACGGCCGTACTCCTCCTCGGCCTTCCAGAAGAAGACGTATCCGATGACGAACATCCCGATGCCCCAGGCGAGGCCGTACACCCACTGGTGCGGCGGCAGGGACTGGTGGGGGTTCTGGTGCGGGTTGTAGATGATCGGCGCGAAGGCGTGCCGCAGCAGGTCCATGTAGACCGAGGCCGGGTTGATGTTGCAGATCACCTGGATGTAGTGCGGCCACTTGTGGACGCGGTCCTGGATGCTGAACATCACGCCGGAGAGGAACATCCACGCGCGCATCACGAACGGGATCAGCTGGGAGATGTCGCTGGTCTTGGCGCCGATCCGGGCCATGATCAGGGAGATGCCGGTGTTGAACAGGGTCTGCAGGATCAGCGCCGGGACGATCAGCAGCCAGGTCTTGCCCGGGGCGATGCCGCTGGCCAGGACGGTCACGACCAGCACGACCATCGAGATCAGCAGCTGCTGGAGCTGGATCACGGTGAAGGCGATCGGCAGGCTGGCACGGGGGAAGTGCAGCGCCCGGATCAGGCCGAGGTTGTCGGAGATCGCCCGGGTACCGGACTGCACCGCGTTCTGGGTGAACTGGAACACGAAGACGCCGATGCAGAGCCAGGCGATGTAGGTGTCCGGCGGGAAGCCGTCCTTGCTCGACAGGATCACGCCGAAGACCAGGTAGAAGACCGCGCAGTTGAGCAGCGGGGTCACGACCTGCCACAGCTGGCCGAGCTTGGCGTCGGTGTACTGGGCCACCAGGCGGGCGGTGGCGAAGGCCCAGATGAAGTGGCGCCGGGCCCAGAGCTGCTTGGTGTAGGCGAACAGACCCGGACGGGCGCCGCTCACCGACAGACCGTACTTGTCCGCGAGCTGCTTGGCGGTCAGGCCCGCGTCCACCCCCCTGGGGGTTGAGAGGCTGACGGGTTCACTCACTGTCGACACATTCGTCCTTCACGCGGGATCGGTCGGGGCGGCCGGTCGACGGGGGTCCGCCGGCCGTGCGCCGATGGGGATCCACTGGGATCTCGGGGGAGCCGGCCGGTGTGTGGTCACCGGCCGCAGCGATCGATCATTCGATCAGATCAGATGATCGGTGGTCGGCCCAGCCTGGTCAGTTGCCAAACGGTACGCCATCGCATGGGCCGTCGCGGACCGCAGGGTTCGCGCCAGCCCGCCCGGAATCCGCTCCACCAGGCCTTCAGCGCCTCGGGGGAGGGGCGGCGAGCCAGGGTGAGCAGAAGCCAGGTTCCCAGATAGAGAGGCACCAACAACGCCGGAAGGTTCCGCCGCGCGAGCCACACCCGGTTTCGGGCCACGTTGTGGAAGTAGGTGGCGTGCCGGGCCGGGGACGTCGTGGGGTGGTGCAGCACCACGTCCGCCCGGTAGTCGATGGCCCAGCCGGCGTCCGCCGCACGCCACGCGAGGTCGGTCTCCTCGTGGGCGTAGAAGAACTCGGCGGGCAGCTGGCCGGCCTTCTCGAACACCTTGCAGCGCACGGCGCTCGCGCCGCCCAGGAAGGTGGTCACCCGGGAGGAGCGCAGCGGGTCGCTGGCGCGCAGCCGGGGGACGTGCCGCCGCTGGGTGACCCCGGTGTCCGGATCGGCGATCCGGAACGACACGATGCCCAACTCCGGGTCGGCGGCGAAGGCTTCGCGCAGCAGCCGGGCGGAGTCGGTGCGCGGCAGGTGGCCGTCGTCGTCCAGGAAGAGGACGGCGTCCACGTCCTGGCCGTCCCGGCCGAACAGCTCGATGCCGACGTTGCGGCCGCCCGGGATGCCGAGGTTCTCCGGCAGCTCGACGGTGCGCACGCCCTCCGGCAGCGGGGGCAGCGGAGCGCCGTTGGCGACCACGGCCAGCTCGACCGCGGGGCCCTCCTGGGCGCGGACGGACTCGATCAGGGCGTTGAGCTCGGCGGGCCGGTTGCCCATCGTGATGATCACGGCGCCGAGGCGGAAGCGCTCCGCGGTGTTCGCGTCGCTCATCGCAGCCTGCTCGACAGGACGATGCTCAGCAGGTGCAGCACGGTCTGCAGCATGGCGATCGCCGCCAGGACGACCACCGCGAGCCGGGTGAAGAAGAGCCCGCCGTGCACGGCGTCGGCGATCCCGGCGGCGAGGATGAACAGCGAGGCCTCGACCGCGCCGACCAGGCGGTGGAACTTCAGGAGGGAGGCCGCCCGGCGGGCCTTGGCGACGGTGGCCGAGCGGGGCACCGAGGCGCTGTCCTCGACGGCCGTCAGGCCGCTGCGGGCCCGGGCCACGTCCACCAGGTCCGTCTCGGACTTGATGAGGATCGCGCCGAGCGCGGCCAGCGTGCCGAGGAAGGCCCACTCCCAGTGGGAGCCGCTGCCCTCGCGGTGCAGCAGGTCGGTGGCGCGCAGGCCGAGACCGGTCAGCAGGGCCGCCTCGGACATGTAGTGGCCGACCCGGTCCAGGTAGACACCGGTCAGCGAGGTCTGCCGGCGCCAGCGGGCCACCTCGCCGTCGACGCAGTCCAGCAGCAGGTAGACCTGGATCAGCAGGGCGCCCAGGACCGCGCCCGCGATGCCCGGCACGACCAGCGCGAGACCGGCCAGGATGCCGGTGAACATCATCAGGTAGGTCAGGCCGTTGGGCGTGATCGCCGTCACGGTGGAGAGCACGCGGGTGATCCGCAGCGAGATCTTCCGCATGTACAGGCGCCCGGCCCAGTGCTCGGCGCTGCGGCGCTGGAGCATGCCCTCCGGGTGGATCACCGCGCGCAGCTCCTCGATCGAGGGCCGGCGGGACAGGTCCACCGGGGGCCGTTCGGCACCCGCGGTGGAGGGGTCAGCTGTTGACGGCTTGGACATAGTCGGCGTACGCGTCCCTGATTGCGGAAGGGGAGAGGTCGAGGTGCTCAAGGATGGTGAAGCGTCCCGGGCGGGTGTTCGGAGCGTAGTGCACCGCTTCGGTGAACTCCGCCTCGGTGAAACCGATCTGAGCTGCGGTCACCGGCAGCCCGTGGCTCGCCAGGCGCTCCACGATCAGACCGGTCAGCTCGCGTTCGCCCCGCAGGAAGCTGGCGAAGGCGGCGCCGAGGCCGACCTGTTCGCCGTGCTGGGCGGACCGCTTGGGATACAGCACGTCCAGGGCATGCGAGATCTCGTGGCAGGCGCCCGACGAAGGCCGGGTGCTGCCCGCGATGTTCATCGCGATGCCGGACAGTACCAGGGCCTCGGCGAGCGCCGTCAGGAGGTCCTGATCCTGAGTGTTTCCTGGGTGTCGCAGCAGGTTCTCGCCCGCCGAGCGGGCCATCGCGACCGCCAGTCCGTCCACCCGCTCGCCGGTGACGGCCTGCGACAACTCCCAGTCCGCGCAGGCCGAGATGTTGGAGACGACGTCGCCGATGCCGGCCGCGACGAAGCGCGGCGGGGCCTGCCGGATCACGTCCAGGTCGACGATGATGCCGATCGGACTGGGCACCCCGTAGGAGCCGCGGCCGGCGTCGTTGTCCAGGGTGGAGACCGGCGAGCAGATGCCGTCGTGGGCCAGGTTGGTGGCGACCGCGACCAGCGGCAGGCCGACCCGGGCGGCGGCGTACTTGGCGGCGTCGATGATCTTGCCGCCGCCGAGGCCGACGATCGCGTCGTAGTGCCCGCCGCGCATCGCCTCGGCCAGGCGCACCGCGCTGTCCAGGCTGCCGTCGTCCACGTTGTACCAGTCGGCGCCCGGCAGGGCCGGCTCCAGGCGTCGGCGCATGGCCGCGCCGGAGCCGTTGCTGATCGCCACCGCGATCCGGCCCGAGGCCGACAGCCGCTGGTCCGCGAGGATCCCGCCGAGCGCGTCCAGCGCGCCCGAGCGGATCTCCACGAACAGCGGCGACGGGACCAGTCGGGTCAGTACTGGCACGCGATCTCCCGCGCCTTCGCCAGGTCGTCGTGGTTGTCGACCTCGACCCAGGAGACCTCGCCGATCGGCTGCACGTCGATCCGCAGGCCCCGGTCGACCATCTCCTGGTAGCCGTCCTCGTAGTACAGCTGCGGGTCGCGCTCGTAGGTGGCGCGCAGCGCGTCGGTGAGGTCGGCGGCGGCGGACGGGTTGATCACGGTGACGCCGATGTACTCGCCGCTGGCGTCGGACGGGTCCATCAGCTTGGTGATGCGGCGCATGCCGGCGGCCGGGTCGACGACGACCTTCATCTCCTCGTCGGCGAGCTTCTTCACCGTGTCGAGGGCGAGCAGGATGCCGGGGGCGGCACCACCGTCGAGGAGGCGCTGGTTGCCCTCCAGCATGGTGCGCTGGACGGAGGCGGGGTGGACGGTGTCGCCGTTGGCCAGCAGCAGGCCCTCGCCGAACAGCTCGCGGGCGCACCAGAGCGAGTACGCGTTGTTCCACTCCTCGGCCTTGTCGTTCTCGACCAGGTGGAGCTTGACGCCGTACTTGCTCTCCAGGGCGTCCTTGCGGTCGTACACCGCTTCCTTGCGGTAGCCGACGACGATCGCGGCCTCGCGCAGTCCGACCTCGGCGAAGTTGCCGAGGGTGAGGTCCAGGACGGTCCGCTCCCCGTCGACCGGCACCAGCGCCTTGGGCAGGGTGTCGGTGTACGGGCGCAGCCGGCGGCCGGCGCCGGCTGCCAGAACGAGGCCGATCATGCGGGGTCTCCTGATCCGTCGTGCTGTGCGCGCGGACCGTGCCGAGGGGCGGCGCTGCTCCGCCGGACCGGTGTGCGACCCGGCCGGGCAGCGGCGCGCCGGTACCGGCACAGATCCGGGCACCGTGTCGTATGTGATGGTAGGCGACGTGGACGACCGGCCCGAACGCGCCCGGAGACGGGGCGGTGACGGAGGGGTGACCGGGGGGTGTGGCCGGCGGTCGGCGCCGGGGAGCGGGCCGACGTCGGGGCCCGGCCGGGCCCGGGCGCTCGAACGCCCCCCGAACGTGCGTCGAACGATTCTGCGACATTCGTGACCCTTACGAGGGCTTCCCGGATCCTTCCCTGCCCGAATTCCTTCTCCTCCGGGTCATGATCCGCCCGGTTGTGCGTGGGACCCCTACCCGGTGCCACCCATACGGCAGACTGGAGCCCGACGCCGGCGCCGGTGCCCCCGCTGCGTCCGCCGCGCGCCACCCGGTGCGCCGGACGCACCCGATGCTCCCGTTGCTCCCGCTCCCGGAAAGAGGCCCCATGCCCCAGAGTCTGCCGACCGAGCCGACACACTTCGACGCCGAGGTCGACACCGGTCTCGACGTGGAGACCGATGTGTCGGCCGACCCCCGGACCGCCTCGGCCACCGGTACCGAGATCCTGCTGGAACTGGTCGACGACGAGGGCGCCACGATCGGCACCGCCGAGAAGCTCTGGGCCCACCAGCAGCCGGGCCGTCTGCACCGCGCCTTCTCGGTCTTCCTCTTCGACCGCCAGGGCCGCCTGCTGCTCCAGCGCCGGGCCCTGGGCAAGTACCACTCCCCCGGCGTCTGGTCGAACACCTGCTGCGGCCACCCGTACCCGGACGAACCGCCCTTCGTCGCCGCCGCTCGGCGCACCGCGGAGGAGCTGGGCGTCGCCCCGGCCCTGCTCTGCGAGGCCGGCACCGTCCGCTACGACCTCCCGGACGAGGCCTCCGGGCTGATCGAGCGGGAGTGGAACCACCTCTTCGTGGGACTGGTCACCGCTCCGGTCCGGCCGAACCCGGACGAGGTGGACGACTTCGCCTTCGTGACCGCGCAGGAGCTGCGGGAGCTGCGGGCCGAGCGGCCCTTCTCGGTCTGGTTCGAGACCGTCTTCGAGGCTGCGCTGCCCGGGATCCGGGAGATCGCCGGACGGGACTGGTAGGCGCTCCGGTCGCGCTGCCCGCCCCGGCGGGCCGGTCAGCGGTCGGACTCCGGGGGGACGGGCAGCGAGGCCCAGATGACCTTGCCGCCCTCCCCGGTCCGCTCGACGTCGCACACCCCGCCCGCCTGCAGCGTGACGCTCTTCACCAGCAGCAGGCCGCGCCCACCGGTACGTCCGGTGTCGTTCTCCAGCGCCTTCGGCCGGTACGGGTCACCGTCCTCGACCGACACCCGCACCCAGCCGCCGCGTACCGACAGCTCGGTGACCACCTCGGGCGAGAGCTCGGCCGCGTGGGTCACCGCGTTGCTCACCAGCTCCGAGACGATCAGCAGCAGGTCGTCCACCAGCTCCTGGTAGCGCACCCCGGCCATGCCCTGGGCCAGCAGGCGGTCGCGCACCGCGTGCCTGGTGCGCGGCACCGAGGCCTCGGCGGCGGGCACCGGGAATCGCCACACCCCCTCGACCGGGCCGCGCGCCGGGCCGCCGGGCGGGCCGTCGGGCGCAGCGACGGCGTCACCCTGCCCGTCCCCCGGCCTGCCGCGTCTCGGTTCGGCCTCCGCCGTCCCGCTGATCTGCTCCACGTCCAGCCGCCCTTCGTCCGCGACCCGGGAATCAGGCGATCCGCTCATGGCGCCCTCGGTCCACAGAGGCTAGGAGAGCGGTCGCGGCGGCTGCGGCACCGTCGACAACTTGCCCGTGTCGGACCACTTCCGGCCGGAACCGATCGCGGGCGACATCGAAGTCGACCGGTTCCTTCGCGGTCGCCATCGCTTCGAGCCCGGTTCGAGCGTGTTCGCCAGCCGTACCAACCTGTGCGGCGGGCCGCCGGGGGGCTCGCGGCGGGTCCGGCGGCCACGGGGGCGCGGACCGGAGGAAGCCCAGGTGAGAAGCACTCCAGAACCCTGGTAATGTTCTCTCTGTCGCCGAGGGGGCGAGAGAAAAACCCCCGGAGCACACACCCTGTCCGGGTGGCGGAATGGCAGACGCGCTAGCTTGAGGTGCTAGTGCCCTTTATCGGGCGTGGGGGTTCAAGTCCCCCCTCGGACACAGCCGAATTCCCCGTGGGATCCGAAAGGAACCCACGGGGAATTTCCTTTTTCCCCGCCGCACCTCCGGCCGACCACCGATCGCCACCCCGTGGCGGTGTGGCGCCGGTCTCTTCGCGGGGGCCCGCCGGTCCGGAAACCGGACACGAGATGGCAACGATCGAACAGTTTGAGCTTCCTCTGAGGTATTCGCCCGTTTTCGGACCATAAGCTGCTGTGCGTTTGTCCGGAATACCGACTCAAAACAGCAAAAACACCGACACCACCCGATGAGCCCCGAGCGAAAGGACCGATACGTTGAGTGAGCCCGAATCCTCGACGGCGTCTCACCAGAACTACCGCCGATCGCTCGGCACCATCAGCCTGACCGCGGTCGGGCTGGGGTCGATCATCGGATCCGGGTGGTTGTTCGGTGCCGAGCGGGCCGCCAAGCTCGCCGGGCCGGCCTCGATCCTCGCCTGGGTGATCGGTGCCGCGGTGGCGCTGACCATCGCCCTCACCTACAGCGAGCTGGGCTCGATGTTCCCCAAGGCCGGCGGCATGGTCCGGTACGGCCAGTACTCGCACGGCTCGCTGGCCGGCTACTTGGCGGCCTGGGCCAACTGGATCGCCATCGTCTCGGTCATCCCCGGCGAGGCCACCGCGTCCGTCCAGTACATGAGCTCCTGGCACTTCGGCTGGGCCAAGGGGCTCTACAACGGCCAGGAACTGACCCTCAGCGGTGTGGCACTGGCCAGCGTGCTGCTGCTGGTCTACTTCGCCCTCAACTGGTTCGCGATCACGCTGTTCGCCAAGACCAACACGGCGATCACCGTCTTCAAGGTCGTCGTGCCGACGCTGACCGCCGGCGCGCTGCTCCTCGCGCACTTCGACACCGCGCACTTCACCGAGCCCGGCGGCTTCGCGCCGAACGGCTGGAGCGCGGTGTTCACCGCCGTCGCGGTCTCCGGCATCGTCTGGGCCTTCAACGGCTTCCAGTCGCCGCTCAACCTGGCCGGCGAGGCCAAGAACCCCGGCAAGTCGCTGCCGAAGGCCGTCATCGGCTCGATCCTGATCGCCCTGGTGATCTACGTCGCGCTGCAGATCGCCTTCCTCGGCGCCATCCCGGCCGCCGACCTCTCGGGCGGCTGGAGCAGCCTCTCCTACACCTCGCCGCTGGCCGACCTGGCCATCGCCTGGGGCATCAACTGGCTGGCGATCCTGCTCTACGCGGACGCCTTCGTCTCCCCCTCCGGCACCGGCATGATCTACGCCGCCACCACCTCGCGCATGATCCACGGCGTGCAGGAGAACGGCCACCTGCCGAAGCTGTTCGGCAAGGTCGACGCCAAGACCGGCATCCCGCGCCCGGCGCTGGTGCTCAACCTGGTCGTCGCCTTCCTGTTCCTCGCGGTCTTCCGCGGCTGGGGCTCGCTGGCCGAGATCGTCTCGGTGGCCACCGTGATCTCGTACATCACCGGCCCGGTCGCCGTGATGGCCCTGCGCCGCCTCGCCCCGGACCTGCCGCGCCCGGTCCGGCTGCGCGCCATGCCGGTCATCGCCCCGGTCGCGATGGTCTTCGGCTCGCTGGTGCTGTACTGGGCCCGCTGGCCGCTCACCGGCAAGGTCATCCTGCTGATGGCCGCCGGACTGCCGATCTGGGCCTGGTACGAGCTGCGCAAGCCGTTCGCCGAGCTGAAGCCGCACCTCGCGGCCGGCGCCTGGATGGTCGCCTACCTGTTCGTGATGGCCGGTGTCTCCTGGGCCGGCAGCAGCGACTTCGGCGGGCACGGCTACCTGCCGGAGGGCTGGGACCTGCTGATCGTGGCCGCGATCGGGCTCGCGTTCTACTACTGGGGCGTCGCCAGCGCCTGGGCCAACCCCTCGCTGGCCGCCGTCCGCCGGGAGATGGCGGACGAGCAGGACGCCCCGGCCCCGGTCGAGGCGGGCGAGCCCTCGCGGGTCTGAGCCGCCGCAACGCGTGACGTGCCGAAGGGCCGGTCGGATGTTTCCGACCGGCCCTTCGGCGTCTCCGGGGTCGTGCGACGAGGGGGCGGTGCGCCTACCGGGCCCGCACGGCCGTCCGGGTCGTCCGGGGGCGGGCTCGCGTCCCGGTCAGCCGCGGCGGGCGCGGCGGATGGCGGAGGTGACGACCGGCGGCAGGAGGTCCCGGGCGGCGCGCTTGGCGACGTTGACGGGGCGGCGCGCCTCGGCGGCCCGGGTCCGTCGGGCGGCCAGGTCGACGGCGGCCTCGTCGTGGGCCGACCGGAGCGCCCTGCGGGCCTCGGTCGCGGACTGCTCGGCCTCGCGTCGGGCCGCCTCGGCGGCCAGTCGCCCCTGGTGGCGGGAGCCGCGGAAGCGGGCGATGCCCTCCGAGTCACCGGTCATGCGCAGCACCTGGCGTCCGTTGACGGTCTCGCTGCTCAGCTGACAGCCGGCCGCGAGGTCGATCCGGTCCAGCAGCTCGCGCTGGAACGGCTCCACGTCCCCCCAGGTGCCGTAGAACTTGCACTCGGTGAGCAGGATCGGCTTCAGCCCGTGGTTGAACACGGCCTCCCAGGTCGCGGCCGCCACGCCCGGGGTGTGCTGGGAACGGTAGTCGTCCAGCACGACGACGCCCTGTTCCTGCAAGGCGACCCGGGCCACCTGGAGGTCCCCCACGACGTGCTCGTACAGGTGGGAGGCGTCGATGTGGATGAAACGGAACGCGCCGACGGGTATGTGCCCGCGGGACAGGACGGAGGTCGGCGCCTGGATGATCTCCGGCAGCTTGTCGTGGAAGGAGAGGTAGTTGCTCTCGAAGGCCTCGCGGGTCAGCGTCTTCCGGTAGGACATGTCCATCTCGGCCGCGTTCTCCTCGTCGGGCGCGTCCGAGTCGAAGAGGTCGCAGACGGTGAACGTCTCGCCGGGCCGGAGGTGCTCGCCGATCACGATCGCGCTGCGGCCGAGGTAGGCACCCATCTCCAGCAGGTCGCCGGTGACACCGGCCTTCTCCTGGCGCCCCAGGAACCATTCGAAGGAATGCCGGTCGTGGTCCCAGAACCACCCCGGGACGTCGTCCAGGCTCGCCGGGGCGGCGGCGTGCTGCGACTCGCGCGGGGACGCGGTGTCGGTCATGGGAAGCTCCTTCGGGGCACGGGTGGGCCTGTGGATCTCTCACCGGACCTCAGGGGAAGCAGGAGTTCCGGACCGGTCGCAGAACGCGCCGACCCGACCGTGCGCGCGCACGTCGAAGCGTCGTCAGCTTTAAACCCCCGCCGCTGAGTTCACTGCAATGTACCTGCGCACCGACCACCGTGTGGAGGTCTTGGTGTGGGGAGTTTCCGGAACCGTCACGGAACCGCCGGAGGGTGAACGCCGCGGATCCCGAGCGTGAATCCACTATGACCCGCTCGGGGCCGGCGCGCCACCGCCCGCCGGATGATCTTCGTGTCGACGTCCGCGCCCGGCGTGGGGGCGGGGCGGCCCTCGGCAGGAGGGCCCGTACGGCGAGGTGCCGGGGCGGCTGGACGAACGGCGCGCCGAGGTGGGCATGGAGCCGTTCGACGGGTGCACCGCGCGGGTTCGCCCCGCGGTGACCGGCAATTCTGCCGGTCCGGATTGGCTCTTGCGCGCCGCCGCCCGGCCGTTTTGACTGGCCTCCGACTAGCGCTGTCGGTCAAGCGGCTGAGCCTATGAGAGGACAACTCGGTGCAGGAGTACGCGGAGTACGGCGACCAGTACATCGACGGCTCTTGGCGGCCCTCCGGGGACCCCGGTTCGATCGCCGTGCTGAACCCCGCGACCGAGCAGGTGCTCGCCACCGTGCCGGCCGGTGGGACGGCCGACGTCGACGCGGCGGTGGCGGCGGCCCGCCGGGCCGCCCGGAGCTGGGCCGCGACCACCCGCGAGGAGCGGCTGGACCTGCTGACCCGGCTGCGGGACGGGCTCGCCGCCGCGCAGCACGAGATCACCGAGACGGTGGTCGCCGAGCTGGGCGCCCCGGTCGGCTTCACCGCCGCCGTGCACGCCGGACTGCCACTGACCGTGGCGACCACCTATCTGACCCTGCTCGCCGAGTACCCCTTCGAGGAGCGGATCGGCAACTCGGTGGTGCACGCCGAGCCGGCCGGGGTGGTCGCGGCGATCACGCCGTGGAACTACCCGCTGCACCAGATCGTCGCCAAGGTCGTCCCCGCCCTGGCGGCCGGCTGCCCGGTGGTCCTCAAGCCGGCCGAGGACACCCCGCTGGTGGCCCGGCTGTTCGCCCGGCTGGTGCACGAGGCCGGCTTCCCGGCCGGTGTGTTCAACCTGGTCACCGGCACCGGGGAGACGGCGGGCGCGGCGCTCGTCGCCCACCCGGAGGTGGACGTGGTCTCGTTCACCGGCTCCACCGCCGTCGGCCGGCAGGTCGCCGGGACGGCCGGCCGGGACCTCAAGCGGGTCACCCTGGAACTGGGCGGCAAGTCGGCCAACGTGGTGCTGCCGGGCGCCAACATCACCCGCGCGGTCAAGGCCAACGTCGCCGGGGTCTTCGCCAACTCGGGTCAGACCTGCAGCGCCTGGACCCGCCTGCTGGTCCACGAGGACCAGTACGAGGAGGCCGTCGCGCGGGCCGCCAAGGCCGCCGCCCAGTACGTGCCCGGCGACCCGACCGACCCGCAGACCCGGATCGGCCCGGTGGTCAACGCCGAGCAGCTGGCCCGGGTGCGCGGCTACATCGACGGCGCGCTGGCCGAGGGCGCCCGGCTGGTCGTCGGCGGCTCGGAGCCGGTCGCCGAACTGCCCACCGGCTTCTACGTCCACCCGACCGTGCTCGCCGACGTGACGCCCGAGATGGCGGTCGCCCGGGAGGAGGTCTTCGGCCCCGTCCTGGTGATCCTCGCCTACCGCGACGAGGACCACGCCGTCGAGCTCGCCAACGGCACCCCGTACGGCCTGGCCGGCGGCGTCTGGGCCCGCGACACCGACACCGCCGCCGCCTTCGCCCGCCGCCTCGACACCGGCCAGGTCGACCTCAACGGCGGCCGCTTCAACCCCCTCGCCCCCTTCGGCGGCTACAAGAACTCCGGCCTCGGGCGCGAACTGGGGCGGCACGGGCTGGAGGAGTTCCTGCAGTACAAGTCGCTGCAGTACTAGCCGCGGCGCTGGGGCCGGGTGTCGCCCGGGGCCGACGGCGGAGGTGCCGGCGGCCCCGGGCGTTCGGGGTTCTCGGGGCGTTCCGGGTGACCAGGGAGTCCCCGGCGTTCCCGGTGCTGTCGGCGTTCCCGGCGTTCCCGGTGCTGCCGGTGCGGCCGGCGTCCCGGTGTCCCGGCCGTCCCGGCCGTCCCGGCGGGTGTCAGGCGAGGTCGACGCCCGGGTAGAGCGGGTACGGGGTGAGCAGGTCGGCGGCGCGCTTGGCGGTGGCGTCGCGCAGGGCCGGGTCGAGGACGTAGCCGGCCTTGGACGGGGTGCCGTTGGCGGCCGTGGTGGGGGTGGTGGCGCGCAGGACGGTGTCGATCAGCTCCGCGATCTCGTCCATCTCGGCGACGCCGAGGCCGCGGGTGGTGAGGGCCGGGGTGCCGATCCGGATCCCGGAGGTGTACCAGGCGCCGTTCGGGTCCTGCGGGACGGAGTTGCGGTTGGTGACGATGCCCGAGTCGAGCAGCGCCGCCTCGGCCTGACGGCCGGTCAGGCCGTAGCCGGAGACGTCGGCGAGGACGAGGTGGTTGTCGGTGCCGCCGGTGACCAGCGTGCCGCCGCGGCGCAGCAGGCCCTCGGCGAGCGCCCGGGCGTTGTCGACGACGGCGTGGGCGTAGGCCTGGAACTCCGGGCGGCGGGCCTCGGCGAGGGCGACGGCCTTGGCGGCCATCACGTGCGAGAGCGGGCCGCCGAGCACCAACGGGCAGCCGCGGTCGACGTGTTCGGCCAGCTCGGCGGTGCAGAGCACCATGCCGCCGCGCGGGCCGCGCAGGGACTTGTGGGTGGTCGTGGTGACGATGTGGGCGTGCCGGACGGGGTCGTGGTCGCCGGTCAGCACCTTGCCCGCGACCAGGCCGGCGAAGTGCGCCATGTCGACCATGAGGGTGGCACCGACCTCGTCCGCGATCTCGCGCATGGTGCGGAAGTCCACCAGCCGCGGGTACGCGGAGTAGCCCGCCACGATGATCAGCGGGCGGAACTCGCGGGCGGTCTCGCGCAGCGCGTCGTAGTCGATCAGGCCGGTGACCGGGTCGGTGCCGTAGCTGCGCTGCTCGAACATCTTGCCCGAGATGTTGGGGCGGAACCCGTGGGTGAGGTGGCCGCCGGTGTCCAGGGACATGCCGAGCATGCGCTGGTTGCCGAGCTCGTGGCGCAGCTGCGCCCAGTCCTCCTCGGTGAGGTCGTTGACGTTGCGGACCTCGGCCCGCGCCAGGGCCGGGCTCTCGACCCGCTGGGAGAGGACGGCCCAGAAGGCGGTGAGGTTGGCGTCGATGCCGGAGTGCGGCTGGACGTAGGCGTGGTCGGCGCCGAACAGCTCGCGGGCGTGCTCGGCGGCGATGGCCTCGACGGTGTCGACGTTGCGGCAGCCCGCGTAGAAGCGGCGGCCGACGGTGCCCTCGGCGTACTTGTCGCTGAGCCAGTTGCCCATCGCGAGGAGGACGGCCGGGGAGGCGTAGTTCTCGCTGGCGATCAGCTTGAGCGAGGCGCGCTGGTCGGCGAGCTCCCGGCCGATGGCGGCGGCGATCCGCGGTTCGACGCCGGCGACCACGTCGAGGGCGCTGCGGAAGGCGGTGTCGGCGGCGGGGGTCGCGGCGGTGTGGGGCTGCTGGGCCAAGGCGGTCTCCTGGTGGGGATTGCGGATGGCCCAGGCGCTCGGCAACTTCACATGAGGTTTCACGAGGCCGCTTCCCGATGGTTGATTCCATCCCTACGCGCCAGTCGCAGCCCACCGGGATCGTACCAACATCGGAGGGACTGTGGCGGAGGTCTCAGAATGCGGAACGGTCGGTCCGGTTCGGTGGGATATGTCCGTTCCTCTGCAACGCCGTTGTTTCGGTGAAATGAAGCCGCCACATTCCCCGAAACAGTCCCGCAGGAATTCCCCGAAGAGTCGGCGGAAGTGATTTGCGGAACGTCGGACGCATCCGATCAAATGGCGCTCGAACGGCCCCCGGGAAACCCTCGGAGGCCGTACCGGAAATGCACACCAGCGCACCCCCACCCACGGGGCGGCGGAGAATTCGGGAGTCACGCCTCATGGCAGTGGTCGACACAGTCCCAGTCCGCGCGGCCGGGCCCGCGACCACCGCGGCCCCGAGCCTGCTCCGCCGACTCCTGCGGGACCGGGTCGGCGCCGCCGCGCTGGCCGTCGTGCTGCTGTTCCTGCTGCTCGCCGCGGCGGCCCCGCTGATCGCCGCGCTGTACGGGAGGAACCCGGTCGAGCACTACGGCCAGAACGCTCCGGGCCTGCTCAGCGACGGCGGCCTGCCGATGCTGCCGAACGGCGGGATCTCCGGCGACTTCTGGTTCGGCCTGGAACCGGGCCTCGGCCGGGACGTGTTCACCCAGCTGCTGTACGGCATCCGCACCTCGCTGCTCATCGCCTTCGCCGCCGCCGCCGCGACCACCGCCCTGGGCGTCCTGGTCGGTGTCGCGGTCGGCTATCTCGGCGGAATCGCGGACCGGCTGTTCGGATTCCTCGCCAATGTGCTGCTGGCCTTTCCGACGCTGCTCCTGCTGCTCGCGCTCGGCCCGGTCATCGAGTCCCGACTGGTCGATCCGGGCACCGCGGAACCGGAGTGGATGCAGTTCCTGGTGCTGGTCCTGGTTTTCTCCGCGTTCGGCTGGATTCCGCTCGCGCTTTCCCTGCGGGCCGCCGTGCGCTCGCTCCGGGAAAGGGATTTCGTGCAGTCCGCCCGGGCCCAGGGTGCGGGCCGCCGGCACGTCGTCGTCCACGAACTGCTGCCGAACGTGCGGTCGCAACTCCTGGTGCACGCCACCATGGCGGTGCCGACCTACGTCGCCTCCGAGGCCGCGCTGTCCTTCCTGGGCGTCGGCATCGCCGAGCCCGTCCCGGACTGGGGACGGATGATCTCGCGCGGCTCCGAGGTCTTCCGGGCCGACCCGACGTACCTGGTCTTCCCCGGGGTGGCGCTGCTGCTGTTCGTGATCGCCTTCAACCTGCTCGGCGACGCCGTCCGGGACGCGTTGGACCCGCGGGCCGGCGCCCGCTGAGCCGCCCGGCCCCTCCTGGTTCGCCCCGGTCGGTTCATCGCCCCCTCCCGTTCATCACCCCCTCCCGTTCATCACGCCCTCCCGTTCGTCCTCATTCGTCACCCGAGCCCTCCCGGCGCGATCCGCCGGGGTGAGGAGAGATTCGCCATGCGCTGGACCCGACCGTCCCTCGCCGTCATCGCCACCGCCCTGCTGGTGACCTCCTGCTCGGCCGGCGCGGGCAGCACCGGCTCCGCCGGCCCCGGGGCCTCCGCCAAGGAGACCTCCCCGCTGACCGCCGCGCTCGGCACCGAGCAGGAGAGCACCGGGCCCGCCCCCGCCGTCCCGGGCGCCCGCGCGGGCGGCACGGTCAACGTGTACAACAGCGTCGAGTTCCGCCACCTCGACCCGCAGAAGGTCTACGCGGGCGCCACCTACAACGCCTCGCTGCTCTGGGGGCGGCAGCTGACGCAGTATCAGATCGTCGACGGCAAGGCCAAGTTGGTCGGCGACCTGGCCACCGACACCGGCACCCCGACCGACGGCGGCCACACCTGGACGTACCGGCTCAAGCCGGGCGTGGCCTGGGAGGACGGCAAGCCGATCACCGCCCAGGACGTCAAGTACGGCATCGAACGCACCTTCGGCAAGGGCTACGAGGTCGGTCCGCCGTACTGGCCGCAGTGGCTCACCGGCGCGGCCGACTACGAGGCGGCGCGCGCCGAGTACGCGGGCCCGCAGGACGGTGACCTGGCCGCGATCGAGACGCCGGACGAGCGCACCGTCGTCTTCCACTTCCCGCAGCCGCAGGCCGACGTTCCGTACATGGCCGCGCAGTCCTCCTCCTCACCGGTGCGCCGGGACAAGGACACCGGAATGGACTACGACCGGCAGCCGTTCGCCACCGGGCCCTACCGGATCGTCGAGCACGTCCAGAACACCCGGATGGTGCTGGAGCGCAATCCGGCCTGGAAGCCCGAGACCGACCCGATCCGCAGCCAGTACCCGGAGAGGTTCGTCTTCACGTACGGCAAGGAGGCGCTCAACCTCAACCAGGAGATCCTCTCCGGACGGGACGGCGGCGCCGACGCCACCACGGCCGCCGACCCCCTCTCCCCCGAGCTGTACCAGACCACCGACACCGACCCGAAGGCCCAGGAACTGGTCGTCTCCGGCCGGCAGGGCGCCTTCGTCACCCAGCTGGTGATCAACAACGAGCGGGTGCCGGACGTCGAGGTCCGCAAGGCGCTGCACCTGGCCTACCCTCGCCGGCAGGCCCGCCAGGTCCAGGGCGGCGCCCGCACCGGCGAACTGGCCACCACGCTCAGCTCGCCCGCGCTGATCGACTGGGAGAAGTACGACCTGTACCCGGCCAAGCCCGAGGGCGACCCGGAGGCGGCCAGGGCCGAACTCGCCAAGGCCGGGCAGGCCCCGGGCAGCCTGACCTACGCGTACAGGAACACACCGAACGGGCAGCGCGTCGCGCAGGTGCTGGTGGACGGCTTCGCCAAGGCGGGGATCACCGTCGTGCCCAAGCCGATCGACCCCAAGGCCTTCCTGGACGAGGTGCACCGCGCCGACTCCCCGTACGACCTGTTCGAGGAGACCTCCTCGGTCGACTGGCCCACCCCGTCCACGCTGGTCCCGTTCTCCTTCGACGGGCGTGCCGGGAGCGACATCAACTCCGCGCGCTACCGCAACCCGGTGGTGGACGCGGAGATCGACCGGATCAACCGGATCGGCGAGCCGCGCGCCAAGGCCAAGGAGCTGTACGCGCTGGAGCAGACGGTGATGAAGGACCTGCCGGTACTGCCGCTCGCCTACCCGACCGTCAGCCAGCTGCACGGCAGCAACGTCGGCGGGGCGTTCATCCACCCGATCTACGGGACGGTGTCGCTGGCCTGGCTGTACCTGAAGTCCTGAAGGCCCAGCGCCCCGAGCGGCCGGCCCGCTCCCGTCTCCCGCCGTTGGGCGGGGGCGGGCCCGACTCTCCCCGCTCCCTCTCCCGCCTTTCCTCTGCCCCCTTTCCCCCGCCCCCCGCCACGTCGACCCCCGGATCGGCCATGTTCTCCTTCGTCCTGCGGCGGACCGCCCAGGCCCTCGCCGTCCTGGTCGCGGTCTCCGCCGCCGCCTTCGCCCTCTTCTACGCCGCGCCCGCCGACCCGGCCCGCGCCGCCTGCGGCCCGCGCTGCGACAGCGGACAGGTCACAGCGGTGCGCCGGAGCATGGGCCTGGACCAGCCGCTCGTCGCCCAGTACACCGACTACCTGGCCGGGATCGTCGCCGGGCGGGACATCGACGACGTGGACGGCTCGACCATCCACTGCGCCGCACCCTGCCTCGGCTACTCCTACCGGCTGCACCAGCCCGTCGGCGAGGCCCTGGCCGACCACCTGCCGGTCACTTTCTCACTGACCGCCGGGGCGCTGGCCGTCCTGCTGGTGCTCGGCCTCGGCACCGGATTCGTCTCCGCGCTGCGGCACGGACGGCGGACCGACCGGCTGCTCTCCGGTTTCACCCTGGTCGGCGCCAGCGTCCAGATCTACTTCCTCGGCTACATCGCCCAGTGGCTCCTGGTCTACTCCACCGGCCTGCTGCCGCTGCCCTCCTACACCCCGCCGGCCGAGGACCCGGCGGCCTGGGCGGGCGGGATGCTGCTCCCCTGGCTCGTCCTCGGCTTCGTCAACTCGGCCGTCTTCGCCCGGCTTTCGCGCTCACAGCTACTGGAGACGATGAACGAGGAGTACGTCCGCACGGCCCGCGGCAAGGGGCTCGGGCGGCTGCGCACCCACCTCAAGTACACCGCGCGCGGCGCCGCCGGGCCGCTGGTGCAGCTGCTCGGGCTGGAAGCCGGGGCGCTGCTCGGCGGGGCAGTGATCACCGAGACGGTGTTCGGGCTGAACGGGGTCGGGCGGTTCGCCGCACAGGCCGTCGCCGGGCAGGACCTGCCCGCCGTCGTCGGCGCGGTGTTGTTGGCCGCCTGCTTCGTGGTGCTGTTCGTCGTGCTGGCCGACCTCGCGGTGGCCTGGCTCGACCCACGTGTCCGGCTGAGCTGAGGGGAACGGTTCGATGAAGTCCACTGTCACGGGGTCCACTGCCACTGCCGCGGGTGTCGGCGCCGGCGGTGCCGCGCCGGGTGCGACGTTGGGTGCCACGCCGGGTTTCGACGGGAGCACGGCCGAACCGGTGCTGAGCGTCCGCGACCTGACCGTCACCTTCGCCGACCCGCGCGGCGGCCCGCCGGTCACCGCCGTCCGGGGGCTCTCCTTCGACCTCGCCCCGGGTGAAGTCCTCGGCCTGGTCGGCGAATCGGGCTCGGGCAAGTCGACGGTCGGCCTCGCCGTCCTTGGCCTGCACGACCCGCGCACCACCACCGTCACCGGCTCGATCCGGCTGGGCGGGCAGGAGTTGGTGGGCGCCGGGGAGGACACGCTGCGCGCGGTACGGGGCGGCCGGGCCGCCCTGGTCTTCCAGGACGCGCTCACCTCGCTCAGCCCCTTCCACGGCGTCGGCGCCCAACTCGCCGAGATGTACCGCCTGCACCACCCCGGGGCGGGCCGCGCCGAAGCCCGTCGGCGGGCGGTCGAGATGCTCGGCCGGGTCGGCATCCCGGCGGCCCGGACGGGCGACCACCCGCACCGGTTCTCGGGCGGGATGCGGCAACGCGCGATGATCGCGATGGCGCTGATGAACGACCCACAGCTGCTGATCGCCGACGAGCCGACCACCGCCCTGGACGCCCGCGTCCAGCGGCAGGTCCTCGACCTGCTGGGTGAGTTGCAGCGCGAGCACGGCACGGCGGTACTGCTGGTCAGCCACGACCTGGGCGTGGTGGCCGGTACGACGGACCGCACGCTGGTGCTGCGCGGCGGCGTCCGGGTCGAGTCCGCGCCGACCGCCGACCTGCTGGCCGCGCCGCGCGAGCCGTACACCCGGGCGCTGGTGGGAGCGGCGCTCCGGCTCGACTCCGTACCCGGCACGGCACTTCCGACAGTTGACGATCCATCACCTCACCGCTCGTTCCGGCCGAGGGTCGTCGAGCGGCCCGCGCGGTGGCTGGTCGAGGTGGACGACCTCACCGTGCACTTCCCCGGGCGGCGGCGCCTCTCCGGCCTGCAACGCCTCCCCGGGCAGCAGCGCTTCCCCGGCCTGCAACGCTGCCCCGGGCTGCGGGCCGAGCCGGTCCGGGCGGTCGACGGCGTGGGCCTGCGGATCGCGCCCGGCGAGACGGTCGGCCTGGTCGGCGAGTCGGGCTCCGGCAAGTCCACCACCTCGCGGGTCCTGGCCGGCCTGCAGCGGCCCACCGGCGGCCGGGTGTCGTACGACGGCCAGGACATCACCCGCCCGGACCGGGAGCTGCGGCGCCGGCTCGGCCGCGAGATCCAGCTGGTCTTCCAGGACCCGTACGCCTCGCTCAATCCGCGCCGCACCGTCGCCCAGACCCTCGACACCCCGCTGCGCCTGCACACCCCGCTGACCGCGGCCGAACGGCGGGACCGCTCCGTCGAGTTGCTGGAGCAGGTCGGACTGGACGCCGGGCACCTGGACCGCCACCCGCACGAGTTCTCCGGCGGGCAGCGCCAACGGATCGGCATCGCCCGGGCCCTGGCGCCCCAGCCGCGGCTGATCATCGCGGACGAACCGGTCTCGGCCCTCGACGTTTCGGTGCAGGCGCAGGTGCTCAACCTGCTGATGGAGCTGCGCGAACGCCTCGGCATGGCCTTCCTGTTCGTCTCCCACGACCTGGCCGTGGTCCGGCACTTCTGCGACCGGGTGGCGGTGATGCACCGGGGCCGGCTGGTGGAGTCCACCGACCGGGACCGACTGTTCGCCGCGCCGCACACCGACTACACCCGGGAGCTGCTGGCGGCAGTGCACTGAGAAGGTACGCCGAGGCGGTGCACTGAGCAGGTACGCCGAGGTGGCGCACCGAGGCTGTGCACGGTGGGCGCGCCGAGGTGGTCAGCGCGGGTGGCCGGGGAGGAGCGCGTAGAGGTACATGTCGCGCCGCTGCGCGCCGACGCGCTCGGCCGGGACGGTGGTCACCAGCGGGATGTACGGGTCGGCCGCGGCCTCCCGGATGACGGGCAGGTCGGTGAGGCACCGGGGACGCAGGGTGACGGGGCCGACGAAATGCGTTGGCGCGATCGACGGCGGACGGATCATGATCGAAGCCTGTCAGGTCCGACCGGAGAGGTGTGATGAACATGTCGACCAGCAACCGGACGCCCGTGGACGAGAAGCTCGTCGCGGCGGCGCTGGAGGTGGCGCGGCGGTACGCGCGGGGCGACAACCACACCGTGGCGGCGGCCGGGCGCAATGCCGACGGGCGGATCGTCACCGCTCTGAACGCCTACCACTTCACCGGCGGGCCGTGCGCCGAGCTGGTGCTCATCGGCGCGGCGGCCGGGCAGGGGGCGTACGAGCTCACCACCGTCGTGGCGGTCGGCGACCGGGAGCGCGGGGTGATCCCGCCGTGCGGGCGCTGCCGCCAGGTGCTGCTGGACTACTTCCCGGAGGTGCGGATCATCGTCGGGCAGGGGGCCGACCTGCGCACCGTACCGGTGGCGGACCTGCTGCCGGAGACGTACGTCTGGGCCGATCACCAGGTGGACTGAGGGCTGCGCAGTCGGGGCGGACCGGCACCGGCGTTCGCCCTTCGTTCGGCTGCGCGAGCGCGGCTCAAGGCGTTAGCGTGCAGGCGATGTGACGTAGGAGACCCAGGGAACCGCCAGCCGAGGGGACACATTGTCGGACGACCTTCTCATCGCAAAGATCAACCACGGCTTCGATCACCTCGACGCCGACGGCGACGGCCTCATCACCGAACGGGACCACGTCCTGATGGGCCACTCGGTGGCCCGCTCGCTCGGCCACCAGGAGGGCTCGGAGGCGGAAGCCGTCATCGTCCGCGCCTACCTGACGATCTGGCACGACCTGCACCTCGCCCGGCTGCCCGCCGGCACCGAGGCGATCACCCGGCAGCAGTTCGTCGTCTCCACCGGCTCGCTCGTCGACGACCCCGAGGCCGCACGGGAGATCCTCGGCGCGCTCGCCGAGGCCTTCCTCGCCGTCGCCGACGCCGACCACAGCGGGACGGTGGACGCCGGCGAGTTCTTCGTCTTCCAGCGCGGCCACTTCGCCGGCCTGTGCCGCGACGACGCCGACGAGGCCTTCCGCCACCTCGACACCGACGGCGACGGCGTGCTGTCCGCGGCCGAGTTCACCAACGCGATCATCGAGTACTGGACCAGCCGCGACCCCGACGCACCCGGCAACTGGTGGACGGGCAAGCCCCCGCACGCCTTCTGAGCGGGACCCGCAACCCGGACCTCCGACCTGTACGAACCGGGGCCGCCCCCGCGAGCCGGAAGCTCGGGGGCGGCCCCGCGGGCTGTCACCCGGGCGGCGGACGGCGGCGGGACGGGCGGGCACGTCAGAGCGCGGGCAGGCCAGGAGCACGGGCAGGCAGGCCAGGCCCACGGGCGGGCGGCCAGAGGCGGGCAGGCCGGGGGCGGGACGATGCGGTCGACGACGGAGCCGGATGTTCGGGCGCGGGAACGCCGTCCTCAGCTACGAGCGGACGCGCCCTTCTCCGGACGGGCCGGCGTCGGACGGTGCCGCGGCCGCCGGCTGACGCTCACCACCAGGCAGACGCCCGCGACCACGATCGCCCCGCCCGCCAGGGTGGGGCCGGTCAGCGGCTCGGCCAGGATCAGCCAGCCCAGCAGCACCGCGACCACCGGGTTCACGTACGCGTAGGTGGCGACCAGCGTCAGTGGCGCGGAGCGCAGCAGCCAGGCGTACGCGGTGAAGGCGAGCAGCGAGCCGAACAGCACCAGGTAGGCGAGGGCCAGCCAGGAGCGGCCGGAGACGGCCGCCAGGTCCAGCCCGTGCTGCTCACCGCGAACCAGTCCGATCAGCAGATCGCAGAAGCCGCCGGCCAGCATCTGGTAGGCACTCGCGGCGAGCACGTTGCCCGGCATCGGGATCTTCTTGCTCACGAAGGAGCCGGTCGCCCAGAGCAGCGTGGCGCAGATGATCGCGATCACGCCGAGCGGCTCGACGGACCCGCCGATCGCCGGGGCCGAGAGCACGCCGAGGCCGGCCAGTCCGAGCAGCACACCGACGAGTTCGGCCGGCTTCGGGCGCTCGCCACCGAAGGCCGTCAGCACCACCATCCAGAGCGGGACGGCGGCCACCAGCAGGGCTGCCAGGCCGGAGGGGACGGAGGTCTCGCCCAGGACCACCAGTCCGTTGCCGCCGGTCAGCAGCAGCACGCCGACCAGGACGGAGGAGGCCAGCTGGCGCCCGCTCACCTTCAGCCCGGCCGGGCCCTGGCGCACCAGCAGGTAGCCGGCCAGCAGGAGTCCTGCGACGAGGAAGCGGGTGGCGGCGGAGAGGAAGGAGGGCATCGTCTCCACCGCGATCCGGATCGCCAGGTAGGTCGAGCCCCAGACGACGTAGACCACGGCGAGTGCGAGCCAGACCGCGCCGCCCAGCCGGCCGGCGGGGCGGGCGTCCTCGGGCGGGGAGGGGATGGTGTCGGTGGGTGTGTCGGGGGTGGCGCTGGCCGGTTGTGAGGAAGCGGGCGATGTCATGTGTGTCCCCCTTGGACGGTGCTGGCCGAACATCCGACATGACAGCGCATCGGCGGCCCGGTGCGCCAGTCGGTATCACGAATCGGACCGGAGGACGTACCGTGGGCGCTCCCCAGCCAGGAGGTCGAACCCGTGTCCGCGTCCGAGGAGGACCTGCCCTTCTTCGTCTACGGCACGCTGCGGAGCGGCGGCCGCAACCACGCGGTGCACCTGGCCGGACGCTGTGCGGACATCCGCCCGGCGGTGCTGGAGGGCGCCGCGCTGCACGAGGGCCCCGGCTTCCCGTACGCGGTGCCCGATGCGACGCCCGGGCGCCGGATCCTGGGCGAGCTGATCACCGTACGCCCGGGCGCGTACGCCGGAGCGCTCGCCGACCTGGACGTGCTGGAGGAGTGCCGGGCGGACGGCACCGGGCTGTACGTGCGGCGGCGGATGGTGGTGCGGACGGCGGCGGGCGGATCGCGGGACGCGTGGGTCTACCTCGCCGGGTCAACCGTGGCGGCGCGGCTGCGCGAGCGGCCGGCGCTGATCGAGTCGGGGGACTGGGCGGACAGGTGACAGCTTTCAGATTTCAGCGAACAGAGTTTGAAATCTGTCAGCTGTCATCTGTCCGCTGACATCTGTCAGCCGTGTTCCGCCGTCTGCCACCCGTCGCGTGTCATCCGTCGCCCGCTGCCAGTCGCCGCAGTCAGTCGCCCGCTGCCAGTCGGCCGCCGCCAGGCGCCGCAGTCAGTCGGCCGACCGCCCGTACCCGCCCGGATACCGCCAGGTAGGCTGCCCCGACCAGCAGGATCGCTGGACCCCAGGACCGAACGACGAGGAGCCACCCGGTGCCCGAGCTGCCACCCCCGATCACCGTCGTCGGGATCGGGGCCGACGGCTGGCCCGGCCTCGCCGCCACCTCCCGCGCAGCACTGCGGGACGCCGAGGTGATCGTCGGCGGCCCCCGCCAGCTGGACCTGCTCCCCACGGACGAGGTCACCGCCGAGCGCGTCCCCTGGCCGTCCCCGCTGCGCCCTGCCGTCCCCGCGCTGTTCGCCGCCCACGCCGGCCGCCGCGTCGCCGTCCTGGCCAGCGGCGACCCGATGTTCTTCGGCATCGGCCGCACCCTGGCCGAGACCGTCGGGGCCGACCGGCTGCGCGTCCTGCCGCACCCTTCCTCCGTCTCCTACGCCTGTGCCCGGCTCGGCTGGCCACTGGAGGCGACCGAGGTGGTCAGCCTGGTCGGCCGTCCGCTGGACACGCTCGCGCTCGCCCTCCACCCCGGCCGCCGCCTGCTGGTGCTCAGCGCCGACGCCGCCACCCCGGCCGCCGTCGCCGCCCTGCTCACCGAGCGCGGCTACGGCACCGCCCGGTTGCGCGTGCTCGAAAAGCTCGGCCACGCGCGCGAACGACAGCTCCACGGCCCCGCCGACGGGTGGCCGCACCCGCCCGGCGACGCGCTGAACCTGGTCGCCGTCGAACTCGGCGACGGCCCCCGCAGCTCCCTCGTCCCCGGTCTGCCCGACGCCGCGTACGAGAGCGACGGCCAGCTCACCAAGCGGCACGTCCGCGCCGCCACCCTCGCCGCGCTCGCCCCCTCGCCCGGCGAGCTGCTCTGGGACGTCGGCGGCGGCTCGGGCTCGATCGCCATCGAGTGGCTGCGCGCCCACCGCGACTGCCAGGCCGTCAGTGTCGAGCGCGACGCGGTGCGCGCCGGGCGGATCGCCCGCAACGCCGCCACGCTCGGGGTGCCCCGGCTGCGCGTGGTGACCGGCCGCGCCCCCGCCGCGCTCACCGAACTCCCCACCCCCGACGCCGTGTTCATCGGTGGCGGCCTCACCGCGCCCGGCCTGCTGGACAGTTGCTGGGCCGCACTGCGCCCGGGCGGCCGAGTGGTCGCCAACACCGTGACCCTGGAGTCCGAGGCGCTGCTCACCGAGTGGTACCGGCGGCACGGCGGCGAGCTCGTCAAGCTGGCCGTCGCCCACGCCGTCCCGGTGGGCGGCTTCACCGGGTGGCGCCAGGCCATGCCGGTCACCCAGTGGTCCGCCGTCAAGCCCGACACCGGCCGACCCGACACCGGCCGACCCGACACCCTCCAGGAGGACGCCTCGTGACCGTCTACTTCATCGGAGCCGGCCCGGGTGCCGCCGACCTGATCACCCTGCGCGGCCAGCGCATCCTGGCCCGCGCCGAGGTCTGCCTGTTCGCCGGCAGCCTGGTCCCGCGCGAGCTGCTGGACGAGTGCCCGCCCGACGCCCGGCTCATCGACACCGCCCAGCTGACCCTGGACCGGATCATCGCCGAGATGACGCGCGCCCACGACGAGGGCAAGGACGTGGCCCGGCTGCACTCCGGCGACCCGTCCGTCTTCTCGGCGGTCGCCGAGCAGATGCGCCGCCTGGACGCGGCGGGCATCCCGTACGAGGTCGTCCCCGGCGTGCCCGCCTTCGCCGCCGCCGCGGCAGCGCTGAAGCGGGAGTTGACCGTGCCGACCGTCGGCCAGACCGTCATCCTCACCCGGATCGCCAAGCGTGCCACGCCCATGCCCGAGGGCGAGAACCTCGCCACGCTCGGCCGCAGCGGCGCCCTGCTGGTGCTGCACCTGGCCGCCGGGTACGTGGACGACGTGGTCGAGCAGCTGCTCCCGCACTACGGCGCCGACTGCCCGGCCGCCGTCGTCGCGATGGCCAGCCGCCCGGACGAGCTGGTGCTGCGCGGCACCGTCGGCGACATCGCCGAGCAGGTCAAGGCGGCGGGCGTGGTCCGCACCGCCGTCATCATCGTCGGCCGGACGCTGGCCGCCGAGCACTTCCGCGACAGCCACCTCTACTCGGCGGACCGCGAGCGCCCGCACGAGCCCTGCGGGTCGTGATGCGCCACCTGCTCGTCCTCGGCGGGACGACGGAGGGTCGGGAGCTGGCCGCCGCCCTCGACGGCCGCCCGTCCCTGCGGGTCACCAGCTCGCTGGCCGGCCGGGTCGCCCGACCCCGGCTGCCCGCCGGGGAGGTGCGGATCGGCGGGTTCGGCGGCCCGGAGGGTCTGGCCGACTGGCTGCACGCCGAGCGGGTGGACGCCGTCGTCGACGCCACCCACCCGTTCGCCGCCGGCATGTCGCAGAACGCGGCCCTCGCGGCCGCCGCCACCGGCGTACCACTGTTGGTGCTCCGCCGACCCGGCTTCACCCCCGTCGAGGGGGACCGCTGGCTCCCCGTCCCCTCACTCGCCGCAGCGGCCGACCTGCTGCCGCGGCGCGGGGAGCGGGTCCTCCTCACCACCGGACGCCAGGGCATCGCCGCCTTCGCCCATGTCGACGGGGTGCACTTCATCGCCCGCTCGGTCGACCCGCCCGAGCCGCCGCTGCCGCCCTCCTTCGAAGTCCTGCTGGACCGCGGCCCGTTCACGATCCAGGGCGAGGAGGCACTGTTGCGCGCGCGCGACATCGACGTCCTGGTCACCAAGGACAGCGGCGGCGCCGCGACCGCGCCCAAGCTGGCCGCCGCCCGCGGCCTCCGGCTGCCCGTCATCATCGTGGAGCGCCCCCCGGTGCCGGACGGCGTGCCGGTCGTGCCGGACGTGGCGGGCGCGGTGCACTGGCTGGAGCAACTGGGCTGGTGCTGAGTCCGGTCCGCGGAAATGCCGGGCGGCGGCGCCGTCCGCCCGGCAGGATGGCCCGATGGCCGACGATCAGCGCACCCTGACCCCGAAGACCGCCGACGAACGCACCACCCTGGCAGGCTTCCTGGACCACCAGCGCGACACCCTCGTGATGAAGTGCGCCGGCCTGACGACCGAACAGCTCCGCGCCCGGGTGCTGGCTCCCTCCGGCCTCTCCCTGCTCGGCCTGGTCCGGCACCTCGCCGAGGTGGAGCGCAGCTGGTTCCGCAACGTCCTCGCCGACGAGGGCGTGCCCGGCTTCTGGAAGAACCCCGACGGTTCCTTCGCCGAGTTCGACGTCGACACCGCCGACCCGGACGAGGCGTTCGCGACCTGGCGCCGCGAATGCGACCACGCCCGGGAACTCGTCGCCGCCGCATAGTCGTTGGACGTCCTGGGCCACTACGGCGAGGAGGCCTTCTCGCTGCGCTGGATCCTCACCCACATGATCGAGGAGTACGCCCGCCACAACGGCCACGCCGACCTCCTGCGCGAACACCTCGACGGCGCCACGGGCGAGTAGCGCCGGACGGGTCGGCCGAGAGGGAGCACCGGTGCGGACCCGCCGGAAGGAACGCGGCACCCCCGGACCGTCGGACCCGTGGAACGAGATCGTCCCCGGGCTCTGGATGGGCGGGCACTACTTCACCCCGCCCGGCGGCGAGCTGGAACCCGCCGTCGTACGGCGCGAGTTCGACCTGGTGGTCAGCCTGTTCACGCTGCCCGGGCACGGTCCGGCACCCGGGGTGGAGCACGTCGTCCGGGAGGTGCCGGACGATCCGCTCTCCCCCGGCCAACTGCTGGCCGTCCAGGAGGCGGCGGAGCTCACGGCGGCGGCCGTCCGCCGGGGCCGCCGGACGCTGGTGCGTTGCCACTCGGGCTACAACCGCTCGGGCCTGGTGGTGGGGCAGGCACTGGTCGGTCTCGGCCGGGACAACGGCGAGGCGGTCCGGCTGGTCCGGGAGCGGCGGTCGCCCTGGGCACTGAACAACCCGGTGTTCACGGAGTACCTGAACACCGGGTTGGACGTGGCGATCCTGCTGACCGGCCTCGACGGGTGAGGCCGGTCACCGGAATGACGGACCGTCAGATGTCGCGGAAGGTCTCGATCTGGGCGCCGATCGAGTTGAGGCGCTCGGCCAGGTCCTCGTAGCCGCGGTTGATGACGTACACGTTGCGCAGGACGGAGGTGCCCTGGGCGGCGAGCATCGCGAGGAGGATGACGACCGCCGGGCGCAGCGCGGGCGGGCACATCATCTCGGCGGCGCGCCAGCGGGTGGGGCCCTGGACCAGCACCCGGTGCGGGTCGAGGAGCTTGACGTCCGCGCCCAGGCGGGTCAGCTCGGTGAGGTAGATCGCGCGGTTGTCGTAGACCCAGTCGTGGATCATCGTGGTGCCGTGGGCGGCCGCGGCGATGGCGGCGAAGAACGGCACGTTGTCGATGTTGATGCCGGGGAAGGGCATCGGGTGGATGGTGTCGATCGGCGCGGTCAGCTTGGAGGGGCGCACCGTGAGGTCGACCAGGCGGGTGTGGCCGTTGTGGGCCCGGTACTCGGGGGTGCGGTCGTAGTCGAGACCCATGCCTTCGAGCACCGCGAGCTCGATCTCCAGGAACTCGATCGGCACCCGTCGGATCGTCAGTTCGGAGGAGGTGACGACGGCGGCGGCGAGCAGGCTCATCGCCTCCACCGGGTCCTCGGCCGGGGTGTAGTCGACGTCGCAGGTGATCTGCGGGACGCCGTGCACGGTGAGGGTGGTGGTGCCGATGCCCTCGATCCTGACGCCCAGCTCCTCCAGGAAGAAGCAGAGGTCCTGGACCATGTAGTTGGGCGAGGCGTTGCGGATGACGCTCACGCCGTCGTGGCGCGCGGCGGCCAGCAGGGCGTTCTCGGTGACGGTGTCCCCGCGCTCGGTCAACACGATCGGGCGGTCCAGCGGCGCGCCCGGCTCGACCGAGGCGTGGTAGGCGCCGCCGGTGGTGGCGACCTCCAGGCCGAAGCGGCGCAGCGCCGTCAGGTGCGGCTGGACGGTGCGGGTGCCGAGGTCGCAGCCGCCCGCGTACGGGATGGCGAAGTGCTCGGCGCGGTGCATCAGCGGGCCGAGGAACATCAGCACGCTGCGGGTGCGGCGGGCGGCCTCGACGTCCATCGCGGCGAGGTCCAGCTCGGCGGGCGGGGTGAGTTCGAGGTCGCGGCCGTCGTTGATCCAGCGGCTCTTGACGCCGATGCTGGTGAGCACCTCGAGGATGCGGTAGACCTCCTCGATCCGGGCGACGCTGCGGATCGTGGTGCGGCCGGTGGTCAGCAGCGAGGCGCAGAGGATCGCGACGCACGCGTTCTTGCTGCTGCGGACGTCGATGGCGCCGGAGAGGCGGGTGCCGCCGGCGACCCGCAGGTGCATCGGGCCGGAGTAGCCGAGGGAGACGATCTCGCTGTCGAGGGCTTCGCCGATGCGGGCGATCATCTCAAGGCTGACGTTCTGCTTGCCCTGTTCGATGCGGTTGACCGCGCTCTGGCTGGTTCCGAGTGCCTCTCCGAGCTGCGCCTGGGACCAGCCACGGTGCTGACGCGCGGTGCGGATGAGGGTGCCGATACGGGTGAGGTAGTCGCCTGTCACTCGCCAGACCATATCTCATGGTTGAGATGGCGATGGAACCGAACGGCGGCGTGGCGTTCCTTTTGTCCGCTTCTCCCCCTGTATGGACGTCAGATCTTCACATCACCAAGCGACGTTGTCACGCTCCCGTGACAGTCGTGACGGTGTCACGGCCCCAGCGGCTCCGCCCGGCCGACGATGGTGCCGGCCCGGTCGATGCAGACGACGTCCACCGCGACCGGCGAGCCCAGCAGTACACCGAGCGCCGTCGCCCGCGCCGCCTCGGCGACCAGATCCCCGAGCGGAACCCCGGCGGCACGGCACAGTTGCACCGCTTCCAGTCCGGTGTTGGCGGCCGCCACCGCCGCGGTCAGCGCCTCGTCCGCCCCGCCCGCCCGGGCCAGTTCGGCCAGGTACCCCTTGTCCACCTGGGAGCGCGCCGAGTGCAGGTCGAGGTGGCCGGCCGCGAGCTTGGACAGCTTGGCGAAACCGCCCGCGATGGTCAGCCGGGGCACCGGGTGGCGCTTCAGGTACTTGAGCACGGCGCCGGCGAAGTCGCCCATGTCCAGCAGCGCGTCCTCGGGCAGCCCGTGCACCGCGACCGCGACCTTCTCCGACGTCGAACCGGTGCAACCGGCCACGTGCGTGCGCCCCGCCGCCCGGGCCACGTCCACGCCGCGGCGGATGGAGTCGATCCAGGCCGAGCAGGAGTAGGGGACGACGATCCCGGTGGTCCCGAGGATCGACAGGCCTCCGAGGATGCCGAGCCGCGGGTTCCAGGTCGAACGGGCGATCTCCTCGCCGTGGTCGACGGAGATCTCGACCACCACGTCCCCGGTGCCGCCGAACCCGGCGGCCACCTCGGCGACGGCGTCCCGGATCATCTGCCGGGGCACCGGGTTGATCGCCGGCTCGCCCACGGGCAGCGGCAGGCCGGCCTTGGTGACCGTCCCCACCCCGGGGCCGGCCCGGAACACCACCCCGGTGCCGGGCTCCCCGGCCCGGACGGTCGACCGGATCAGTGCGCCGTGCGTGACGTCGGGGTCGTCGCCGGCGTCCTTGACCACCCCGGCCATGGCGTGGGGCTGCCCGTCCGTCCCCAGCCCCTCGGCGGCGAGGGCGAAGGAGGGCTGCTGGCCCTTGGGCAGGGTGACGACCACGGGGTCGGGGAACTCGCCGGTGAGCAGCGCGGTGTACGCGGCCTTGGTGGCGGCGGTGGCACAGGCACCCGTCGTCCAGCCGTGCCGCAGGCCGCTGCTCTTCAGCTGGCCGGCCCGGCCGCCCGCCCCGGCTTCCGCCTGGGCTCCGCCTTCGGCTCCCGCTGCGGCCACCTGCGCCTCGCTTCCGACGGCGCCCGCGCCGTCCCGTCTTCCCTGCGGCCACCTCGGCCGCCGCCGCCGATTTTCCCCCACGCGCCCGGGCCGGGCCCTACCGGGGTTACCCGGGGGCGGGCGGAACCGAGCGGTAGCGGGCGGAGCCGGGCAGTGGCGGGCGGAGCCGGGCAGTGGCGGGCGGAGCCGGGCAGTGGCGGGCGGAGCCGGGCAGTGGCGGGCGATGGCGGGCGGAGCGCGAGTGGCGGCACGGGCTGCCGGGGAGCGGTGCGCGAGTCGCGGAGGAGTTCTTCCGATCCGTTCCCGAAGTGTTCGCTGCACGGGTCTCGCCCCACGGCCTACCAGTGAGTAATGTGGCCGTCCGCCAGATGCGGGTTCATGACACGTCGGTCCGGTGAACGGGTTGTCCGCCCTGCCGGGCCATCAGTATGTGGGGGTTTTTTGTGGCAGGGATGAGTCGGCGTACGTTCCTCACGGGTACGTCGGTGGCCGCCGTGTGGTCGGCCTTGTCGCTGGGCGGCGCGCAGTTCGCCTCGGCCGCGGCGCGCGACCAGGCGCTGGCCGCCACGGCCGCGCGGGCGGTCAGAGTCACCGGAACCACGCTGGAGCAGGTGGCCACGCCGGTCGGCACCGGCGGCTACAAGCGGCTGACGGCCGGTCCGGGCTGGCCGCTCATGGTGCGCGGCGACCTGGCGGCGGCGGGCTCCGGCCGGGACGACCGCCGTACCGGCCTCGCCAGCTTCGTCCAGTTCAGCGACCTGCACCTGGTGGACACCGAGTCCCCGGTGCGCTTCGAGTACCTGGCCCGGTTCACCGGCAGCGCCTACCGGCCGCAGGAGGCCCTGAACGCCCGCGGTGTGTCGGCCCTCGTCGAGCGGGTCAACTCGCTCGCCGGCGGCCCCTACACCGGGATGCCGTTCAGCATGGTGATGGCCACCGGCGACAACACCGACAACCACGAGCTCGCCGAGCTCGACTGGTACCTCAAGGTCATGGGCGGCGGCCGACTGGCTCAGAACACCGGTGACCCGAACAGCTACGAGGGCGTCCAGAACTCCGGCAACTCGGCCTACTGGAACCCCGAGCTCTCCTACAACGACGGCTACAAGGCCAAGGGCTTCCCGCAGGTGCCCGGCTTCCTCTCCGCCGCCGGCCGCCCCTTCGACGCGCCGGGCCTGCGCACGCCCTGGTACACGACCGTCGGCAACCACGACGACAGCATCGAGGGCACCCTTCCGGACCTCGGGCTGCTCAACGACCTCTACACCGGCCACTACAAGCTGGAGGGCTGCGACGACGCCACGGCCGCCCAGCTGATGGACTCGCTGCGCCGCGACCCGGCGGGCGCCGTGCTGCTGCTCGCCAAGCTGATCGCCAGCGGCGAGGCCGTGCGCCGGATCACCCCGGACGAGCGCCGGAAGCCGTTCACGCTCAAGGAGTTCGCCAAGGCCCACCTGGACCCGGCCGCCACCGGCGCGGGCCCGTACGGGCACGGCTTCACCTCGGACATGGCGAGCAGCGGCAAGCTCTACTACACCTTCCGCATCTCGGAGAAGGTGGTCGGCATCAGCCTGGACACCACCAACCAGGCCGGGTTCGCCGACGGTTCGCTGGGCACCGCGCAACTGCGCTGGCTGGAGCAGCAGTTGAAGGCGCACAGCGGGCACTGGTACGACACCAACGGGAACCGGGTGACGGGCGGCAACACGGACGACCTGATCCTGGTCTTCAGCCACCACACCAGCACCAGCATGGGCAACCTGCTGCCGGACCCGCGGAACATCTTCGAGAAGCGGCACGACGGCAACGAGCTGGTGGCGCTGCTGCAGCGCTACCCGAACGTGGTCGGCTGGGTGAACGGGCACACCCACATGAACAAGATCACGCCGCACGGCCACGCGGTGCCGGAGCGGGCGTTCTGGGAGATCAACACCGCCTCGCACATCGACTACCCGCAGCACGGCCGGATCATCGAGGTCACGGACAACGGGGACGGCACGATCTCGCTGTTCACCACGCTGATCGAGTCCTCCGCGCCGTACGGGACGGACTTCGGCAGCACCTCGGACGCCAACCTCGCGGCGCTCTACCGCGAGCTGTCGTACAACGACCCGAACGGGCGGGTGACGTCGCTGCTGGGCTCGGGCGAGGACCACAACACGGAGCTGCTGCTCGCCAAGCCGACCCGCTGACGACGGACGGCCGAGTGAGACGAGCCTGACGAGCCTGACGAGCCTGACGAGGCGGACAGGACGCACAAGACGGACGACAGCTGACAGATGACGAAATCTGTCAGCTGTCGTCTGCTATCTGTTGCCTGTCAGCTGTCAGCTGTCAGCCGGGTTTCGCCGGCCGCCCGCCGTCACTCCTCCGGGTACCGCCGGGGCGTCCAGACGACCTCCACGCCGCCGCCCCGCTCGACCGCCCGGGTCTGCGAGGAGCCGATCAGCAGGATCGTCCGCATGTCGACCAGCGCCGGGTCCAGCTCGCCGAGCCGGACGATCCGCACCCGCTCGGTCGGCCCGCCGACGTCGCGGGCCATCACCACCGGCGTCTCCGGGGCCCGGTACTCCAGCAGGAGGTCCCGGGCGAGGCCGACCTGGGTGGTGCGGGACTGCGAGCCCGGGTTGTACAACGCGAGCACCAGGTCCGCCTCGGCGGCGGCGCGCAGCCGCTTGGCCACCACGTCCCAGGGCTTGAGCCGGTCCGACAGCGACACCGTCGCGTAGTCGTGCCCGAGCGGGGCGCCGGCCCGGGAGGCGGCCGCGTGGGCGGCGGTCATCCCCGGCAGGACCCGCACCGGGACGTCCCGGTAGGCCTCCTCGCAGGCGACCTCCAGGACGGCGGTGGCCATCGCGAACACTCCCGGGTCGCCCGAGGAGACCACCGCGACGCGGTGCCCGCGACGCGCCAGCTCGAGGGCGTACTCGGCGCGCTCCGACTCCACCTTGTTGTCCGAGCCGTGCCGCCGCTGTCCCGGGCGCTCCGGCACCCGGGCCAGGTAGGTCGTGTAACCGACCAGGTCGGTGGCCTCGGCCAGCGCGCCGCGCGCCTCGGGGGTGAGCCAGAGCGGTCCGGCCGGCCCGGTGCCGACGACGGTGACGCTGCCCGTGCCCTCCGTCAGCCGGACCTCGGGCTCCAGCGGCGCGACCTTGCTCGGCAGCACCGCGACCGAGAAGTACGGCACCGTCTCGTCGTCGACCTCCGCGAGCGGCGCGATGCGCTCCCCCGCCATGAAGGCCCGCTCGACGTACTGGGCGTCCGCCAGCCGCCCCGCCCGTTCCAGGGCCCGGCGGACGGTCGGGAAGGTGCGCCCCAGCTTCATGATCACGGCGGAGTCGGCCGACGCGATCCGCGCCGTCAGCTCCTCCTCGGGCAGCGTGCCCGGGATGACGGTGAGCGTCTCCTCGGCCTCGGTCAGCGGCTGTCCGAGCCGGGCCGCCGCGGCGCTGACCGAGGTCACGCCGGGCACGACCTCGGTCGGGTAGCGGTGCGCGAGCCGCTTGTGCATGTGCTGGTAGGAGCCGTAGAAGAGCGGGTCGCCCTCGGCGAGGACGGCGACGTCGCGGCCGGCGTCCAGGTGGGCGGCCAGCCGGGCGGCGGCCTCCTCGTAGAAGTCGTCGAGCGCGCCCCGGTAGCCGCCGGGGTGGTCGGTGGTCTCGACGGTGAGCGGGTAGACCAGCTTCTCCTCGATCTGACCACCCGTCAGGTAGCGCTCGGCGATCGAGCGCGCGATGGACCGGCCGTGCCGGGCGCTGTGGTACGCCACCACGTCGGCCTTGCCGATGAGTTCGGCGGCGCGGACGGTCACCAGCGACGGGTCGCCCGGGCCGAGCCCGACGCCGTACAGCCGCCCGACCGAGGCGTTCTGATGCTCCGTCACTCTTCTTCGCTCGCAATCGCGTTGACGGCGGCGGCGGCGATCGCGCTGCCACCGCGCCGGCCGCGCACCACCAGGTGCTCCAGGTCGGACGGGTGCTCGGCCAGGGCCTGCTTGGACTCGGCCGCGCCGATGAAGCCGACCGGGACGCCGATCACCGCGGCCGGGCGCGGCGCGCCCGCCTCGATCATCTCCAGCAGCCGGAACAGCGAGGTCGGCGCGTTGCCGACGGCGACCACCGCGCCCTCCAGTCGGGGCAGCCACAGCTCCATGGCCGCGGCGCTGCGGGTGTTGCCCATCTTCCGGGCGAGCTCGGGCACCGACGGGTCGGTGAGGGTGCAGATCACCTCGTTGTCGGCGGGCAGCCGCTTGCGGGTCACCCCGCTCGCGACCATGTTGACGTCGCAGAGGATCGGCGCACCGGCGTGCAGCGCGGCGCGCGCGGAGGCGACCACGCCCGGCGAGTACACCAGGTCCTCGACCAGGTCGACCATCCCGCAGGCGTGGATCATCCGCACCGCGACCTGGGAGACGTCCGCCGGGAGGGCGGCCAGATCGGCCTCCGCGCGGATGGTGGCAAAGGACTGGCGGTAGATGGACGCGCCGTCCTTCTCGTACTCGATCACTTCGTGGTCCTCCTGGCCTCGGCGACCGCCTCGGCCATCTGCTCGTTCGTCACCTCGGCGGCCATGGGGGCAGCCGCCGGTCCGTTCACCGTCACCCGGTAGCCGTGCCCCGTGGCGAGCACGTCCACCCATCGCCCGGCCGGGTGGCCGCAGCGCCGTTCACAGCCCGACCAGTGGACGGGCAGCGCGTCGCGGACCGCGTCGGCATCCGCGGACCGGATCCCGCCGGCATCCGCGGACCGGACCGCGTCACCACTCGCGGACCGGGGGTCGGAGTCCAGCGCCCGGGCCGCGTCCGAGCGGACGTCGGCGAGCGACTTGGCGCACCCCGGCAGCCCGGTGCAGGCGGTGGCCCGCTCCCAGGGCGAGCCCGGCCCGGTACGGAACCCGGCCTCGGCCAGTCCCGGCAGCAGGTCGACGGAGGCGCCGGGCACAACCGCACCGCGCCAGGGCGTCAGCCGCAGCTCACCGGCCGCGGCGGTCGCGGCGGCGACCAGCGCCCGCCACTGCGCGGCGCTCGCGCGGCCGAATCGCAGGCCCACCGAGAGCCCGCCGGGATGCGCGCCCACGGCGGGCGCCGCACCGGCGAAGTCGGGCAGCGGCACCGAGCCGGCCGGCAGCAGGTCGGGCACCTCGCGCAGGTGCCAGGCCTTGCGTCCGCCCGCCCGCAGCGACGTCAGGAAGGAACGGGCCGCGTCCAGCACGGCCGTCACCTCCTGCCCGGCCTCGACCGGGTGTCCGTGGCTCGACCGCCCGAGGCGCAGCACGGCGGGCCGGCCCGCGGCAGCGGCCCCGGCGCCTGCGGTCCCCGCGGCGGCTTCCCCCGAGCCGGCTGCCCCCGAGCCAGGGGCCCCAGAGCCTGCGATCAATGTCACATCTGCGTCGAGCGCGGCGACGTCGCCCCGCCCGTCGTCCAGCGCGAACAGGAACTTGCCGGAGAGCCCGGCCGCCCAGTCGCTCGCGCACAGCCGCGCGTCCAGCTCCCGCACCCAGGCCTGGACGTCGGCGCCCGGCACGGCGTCCAGTCCCGCCAGCGGCGAGGCGACGATGTTGCGGACCCGCTCGTGGGTGTCCGAGGGCAGCAGCCCGACGGCGCGCAGCCGCTCGGCGAGGTCCGTCGCGCACTGCGGTGCCAGGCCGCGCAGTTGGACGTTGCCGCGCGAGGTGGTCTCCAACTCCCCGTCGCCCAGGGCCTCGGCGGCCTCGGCCAGGGCGAGTGCCTGACGGTCCGTCAGCAGGCCGCCGGGCAGGCGGATCCGGGCCAGGGCGCCGTCGTCGGCCTGGTGCAGACGCAGTGCCCCGGGGCAGGCGTCCCCGCGCCCCCGGTCGGGCACCTCCCGGTCGGGCACGGCGGCGCCCGGCGCGGTGGCGTCAGGTGTCGGTGGCATGGCGGCGAGCATACAGATGATCCGATCGCTTGCCTCCGTCCGCTGCATCACACTCCGGCGCACCCGACGCGTACGCCGGGCGGCCGGTCCACGCGGCCGGGGCCCGTGCGCCGGTCGGTCCGGAGCCCCCGACCGAAAGCTCACTCTCCCCCAGGTCAGTCGTACCCCGTACGATGCTGGGCGGACGGTCCCGGCGGACCGTCCGCACACGCCAGCGACGGCGCAGGGGAGGAAACCGGTGCAAGCCCGGTGCGGTCCCGCCACTGTGACCGCGGTTCACCGGGAAGCCGGTCGGCCGCGGGAGCCAGGAACTCCTGCCGTCCTCCACCGGCCCGGGGCGCGGACCCCGAGGAAGGCAGAAATGCACCAGCGCTGTCGCATGCCCGCGCACGCGTCCACGGCCGTCTGCGCGACGGCCCCGGCCGGAGTCACGGCCGCCCCGGTCCGTATTCCGGCCACCCCGGCCCACTTCACGACCGTCCCAGCCCGTATCCCGGCCACCCCGGCCCACTTCACGGCCGTCCCGGCCACCGACGAGGCCGGGAGGGCCTTCACATGATCCTGCTGCTGTCGACGTCCGACACCGACCTGCTCAGCGCCCGTGCCTCGGAGGGTCCGGTCCGCTACCGGCTCGGCAACCCGGCCCGGCTCACCGCCGAGGACCTGCCCGCGCTGCTGGAGGGCACCGACCTCGTCGTGGTCCGCCTGCTCGGCGGGCGCCGCGCCTGGCAGGAGGGCCTGGACGCACTGCTGGCCGGCCCCCGCCCGGTGGTGGTGCTGACCGGTGAGCAAGCCCCCGACGCCCAGCTGATGGAGCTGTCCACCGTCCCGGCCGGCATCGCCGCCGAGGCGCACGCCTACCTCGCCCACGGCGGCGCGGCCAACCTGGCCGAGCTGGGCGCCTTCCTCTCCGACACCGTGCTGCTGACCGGTCACGGTTTCGCCCCGCCCGCCTCCGCCCCGGCCTGGGGCCCGCTGGAGCGCGAAGCCCGGACGAACGACGGTCCGACGGTCGCGGTGCTCTACTACCGCGCCCACCACATGAGCGGCAACACCGCCTTCGTGGAGACGCTCTGCCGGGCGATCGAGGACCAGGGTGCCCAGGCGAAGGCCTACTACTGCGCCTCGCTGCGCGGCGCCGAGCCCGAGCTGCTGGCCGCGCTCGGCGAGGCCGACGCGATCGTCACCACCGTGCTCGCCGCCGGCGGCACCCGCCCGGCCGACGCGCAGGCCGGCGGCGACGAGGAGGCCTGGGACGCGGGCGCGCTCGCCGCCCTGGACCGCCCGATCCTGCAGGCGCTCTGCCTCACCTGGTCGCGCGCCCAGTGGGAGGCCAGCGACGACGGCCTGTCCCCGCTGGACACCGCCACCCAGGTCGCCGTGCCGGAGTTCGACGGCCGCCTGATCACCGTCCCGTTCTCCTTCAAGGAGCTGGACGAGGACGGCCTGACGGTCTACGCCGCCGACCCGGAGCGCGCCGCCCGCGTCGCCGGCACCGCCGTCAGCCACGCCCGGCTGCGGTACGTCCCGGCCGCCGAGCGCCGCCTCGCGCTGGTGCTGTCGGCGTACCCGACCAAGCACGCGCGGGTCGGCAACGCGGTCGGCCTGGACACCCCGGCCAGCGCCGTGCGCCTGCTGGAGCGACTGCGCGAGGAGGGCATGGACCTCGGGCACGACCTGCCCGGCTTCGACGGCACCGAGGACGAGGGGCACGAGGGCGACGCGATCATCCACGCCCTGATCGCGGCCGGCGGCTACGACCAGGACTGGCTCACCGAGGACCAGCTGGCCCGCAACCCGGTGCGCATCCCCGCCGCCGACTACCGCCGCTGGTACGCCACCCTCCCGCAGGCCCTGCGCGAGCAGGTCGAGGAGCACTGGGGCCCGGCCCCCGGCGAGCTGTACGTCGACCGCTCGCAGAACCCGGACGGCGACATCGTGCTGGCCGCGATCCGCTCCGGGAACCTGCTGGTCCTGATCCAGCCGCCGCGCGGCTTCGGCGAGAACCCCGTCGCCATCTACCACGACCCCGACCTGCCGCCGAGCCACCACTACCTGGCCGCCTACCGCTGGATCGAGGCCGCGCAGGAGGACGGCGGCTTCGGCGCCCACGCCGTCATCCACCTCGGCAAGCACGGCAACCTGGAGTGGCTGCCCGGCAAGACCGCCGCGCTGTCCGCCGAGTGCGGCCCGGACGCCGTCCTCGGCAACCTCCCGCTGGTCTACCCCTTCCTGGTCAACGACCCGGGCGAGGGCACCCAGGCCAAGCGCCGCGCCCACGCCACCCTGGTCGACCACCTCGTCCCGCCGATGGCCCGCGCCGACTCCTACGGCGACATCGCGCGCCTGGAGCAGCTGCTGGACGAGCACTCCAACATCGCCGCGATGGACCCGGCCAAGCTGCCCGCCATCCGCGCCCAGATCTGGACCCTGATCCAGGCGGCCAAGCTCGACCACGACCTCGGCCTGGACGAGCGTCCCGAGGACGACGGCTTCGACGACTTCCTGCTGCACGTCGACGGCTGGCTCTGCGAGGTCAAGGACGCCCAGATCCGCGACGGCCTGCACGTCCTCGGCCAGGCGCCGGCCGGCACCGACCGGGTCAACATCGTGCTCGCCATCCTGCGCGCCCGGCAGATCTGGGGCGGCGTCAGCGCGCTGCCCGGCCTGCGCGAGGCGCTCGGCCTGGACGAGGCGGCGCTGACCCTCGGCGCCACCGACGCGGCCGAGGCCAAGGCCCGCGCCCTGGTCGAGGCCATGGAGGCCGAGGACTGGGCGCCCGAGGCGGTCGAGAAGGTCGCCGCCGAACTGCCGGAGACCGTCCGGGAGGCCGTCCACGAGGTGCTGGCCTTCGCCGCCACCCAGGTCGTCCCCCGCCTGGCCGCCACCACCGACGAGCTGGACGCCGTGCTGCACGCGCTGCAGGGCGGCTTCGTCCCGGCGGGCCCCTCCGGCTCGCCGCTGCGCGGTCTGGTCAACGTCCTGCCGACCGGCCGCAACTTCTACTCGGTCGACCCCAAGGCCGTCCCCAGCAAGCTCGCCTGGGAGACCGGCCAGGCGCTCGCCACCTCGCTGATCGAGCGGTACACCGCCGACAACGACGGCGCCTACCCGCCCTCGGTCGGGCTCTCCCTCTGGGGCACCAGCGCGATGCGCACCGCCGGCGACGACATCGCCGAGGCCTTCGCCCTGCTCGGCGTCCGCCCGGTCTGGGACGAGGCCTCGCGCCGGGTCACCGGCCTGGAGCCGATCCCGCTGGAGGAGCTGGGCCGCCCGCGCATCGACGTGACGCTGCGCATCTCCGGGTTCTTCCGCGACGCCTTCCCGCACGTGGTCGCCCTGCTGGACGACGCGGTGCGCCTGGCCGCCGCCCAGGAGGAGACCGACGAGCAGAACTTCGTCCGGGCGCACGTCCGGGCCGACGTGGCGGTCCACGGCGACGAGCGCAAGGCCACCGTCCGCGTCTTCGGCTCCCGCCCGGGCACGTACGGGGCCGGCCTGCTGCAGCTGATCGACAGCCGTGACTGGCGCACCGACGCCGACCTCGCCGAGGTGTACACGGTGTGGGGCGGCTACGCCTACGGGCGCGGGCTGGACGGGCGACCGGCCCGCGAGGAGATGGAGACCGCGTACAAGCGGATCACCGTCGCCGCGAAGAACACCGACACCCGCGAGCACGACATCGCGGACTCGGACGACTACTTCCAATACCACGGCGGCATGGTGGCCACCGTCCGCGCCCTCACCGGCAAGGCGCCGACCGCGTACATCGGTGACTCCACCCGCCCGGAGACGGTCCGCACCCGGACGCTGACGGAGGAGGCCGCCCGCGTCTTCCGCGCCCGCGTGGTCAACCCGCGCTGGATCGAGGCGATGCGCCGGCACGGCTACAAGGGCGCCTTCGAGATGGCCGCGACGGTCGACTACCTGTTCGGCTACGACGCCACCACCGGCGTGGTCGCGGACTGGATGTACGAGAAGCTGACCCAGGAGTACGTGCTCGACCCGGTCAACCGGGAGTTCCTCGCGGGCGCCAACCCGTGGGCGCTGCACGGGATCAGCGAGCGCCTGCTGGAGGCCGCGAGCCGCGGGCTGTGGGAGCAGCCGGACCCGGACCTGATCGCGCAGCTGCAGGCCGCGTTCCTGGAGACCGAAGGGGACCTGGAGGGCGGCGAGGGCTGAGGCCGGCCGTCGGGCAGCCCGCCCGAGCAGCCGTTCGAGCAGACGTTCGGGCGGCCGTTCGGGCGGCTGTTCGGGAAGTGGGGCTCCACCTCGCTGTCGGTGTTCCCGTCGTCCATCCGGGTGACGGGAACACTGGTGGCGCAGGCCGTCCGAGCGGACAATACGGGGCATGCCGCGCCGCACCGGTCCCACCAGCCCAGGCCTGAGCACGACCCCCGCCGACGACGTCGAGGAAGCGGAGGAACGCGAGCCGCCCGCGCCACACCGCTACCGGGCGCGGCTCGGGGCGCTCGCGGCCGGGGCGGTACCGGTGCTCGCGTTCCCGGCGCCGGGACAGGCCTGGCTGGCGTGGATCGCGCTCGTCCCCGGGCTGCTGCTGATGCAGCGGGCACCCGGGGGCCGGGAGGCGGCGGTGCGCGGCTGGTGGTTCGGAGCGGGGTTCATCCTGACCGCGATGTACTGGCTGGTGCCGTCCATCGGGCCCGGACTCCCGGTGCTCGCGGTGCTCTTCGGGGCGCTGCAGGGCGCCGTCGGGTACGCCGTGCACCGGCTGCTGCACCCGCCGCTGACCGCCCGTCGGGCCCTGCTCGCGCTGGTGGTCGTCCCGGCGGTCTGGGTGTCCGCCGAGTACGCGAGGTCCTGGCCGGCGCTCGGCGGGCCGTGGGCACTGCTCGGCGCCACCCAGTGGCAGCACCCGGCGATCCTCGGCCTGGCCTCGGCGGGCGGGATCTGGCTGGTCAGCGCGGCGGTGGCGGCGGTGAACACCGGGGTGCTGATCGCGCTCACCGCGGTGCACTGGCGGCCGCGGGCCGTCGCGGCCTCGGCGGCGGTGCTGGTGGTGGCCTCCGGTCCGCTGCTGTTCGCGCTGCGCGAGGCGCCCGTCGGGGCCGGGGCCGTGACGGTCGCGCTGGTCCAGCCCGGCATCGTGGAGGACCCTCAGGCCCGCTTCGACGCGAGCGCGCGGGCCACCGCCGCACTGGTCGGACAGCCGGTGGACCTGGTGGTGTGGGGCGAGAGCAGCACCACGGCCGACCTGGACCACGACCCGGCCGCGCTGGACGTGCTGCGCGGCCTCGCCGCCACCACCGGCGCCCGGGTCATCGCCGGGGAGGACGCGCGCAAGGCGGACGGGCGGATCTCCAAGGACGCGGTGCTGGTCTCCCCGGCCGGCGTGGTGGACCGCTACCGCAAGATCCGGCTGGTGCCGTTCGGCGAGTACATCCCGCTGCGGCCGGTGCTCGGCTGGATCGCCGGGGTCAGCCGGGCGGCGGGCGAGAACCGGGCGCCCGGCACCGCCTTCCACCTGCTGCCGGCCACCGACCGGACGGGCGCTCCGCTGCCGGTCGGGGCGCTGATCTGCTTCGAGTCGGCCTTCCCCGACATGGCCCGCACCGCCGCGCGGGACGGCGCCCGGGTGCTCGTCTACCAGTCCTCGACCTCGACCTTCCAGCAGACCTGGGCGCCCGAGCAGCACGTCTCGCTGGCGGCGATCCGGGCCGCGGAGACCGGGCGGCCGGTCGTCCAGGCCTCGCTCACCGGGGTCTCGGCGGCCTTCGACGCGCAGGGCCGGGAGCTGGCCCGGCTCGGCACCGACGGCACCGGCGCGCTGACCGTCCGACTGCCGCTCACCGAGCCCACCACGATGACCTGGTACGACCGCGTCGGCGACGTGGTGCCGGCCGGGGCGCTGCTGATCACGGCGGGGTCGGCGGTGGCGGCGGTGGTGGCGCGACGGCGCTCGCGCACGGTGCCGGGCTCGACTCAGCCCTCTGCCGGGGGGCGGTAGACGCCGAAGGCGGCGCCCTGCGGGTCGCGCAGCACGGCGATCCGCCGGCCGTTCGGCATGGAGTAGGCGGGCATCAGCACGTCCCCGCCGAGGGCCACCGCCCGGTCGACGGTGTTGTCCACGTCGCCGACCGCGAAGTACGGCAGCCAGTGCGGCGGCACCTCCGGCGGGAAGCCGTCGCCCATCACCAGCATGCCGCCGAAGTCCTGACCGGCCAGACCCCACTGGGTGTAGTGCTCGGAGCGGGCGGCGGACCAGCCGAAGACCGCCGGGTAGAAGGCGACCGCGCCGTCCGGGTCACGGGTGAGGAGCTCCACCCAGCCGAGCGAGCCGGGCTCGTTGAACACCCCGGCGCCCTTGAAGGAGCGGGCCTGCCAGAGGAGGAAGACCGCGTGGGAACGGTCGGCGGCCACCGCGAACCGGCCGTGGTCGAGGACGTCGGCGGGTGATTTGAGGAGGGTGCCGCCGGCGCTCTCGATCTTCGCGGCCGTGGCGTCGGCGTCGGCCACCGCGAAGCAGACCGCCCAGGCCGTCGGCTGCTGCGGCGCGTAGCGCGGGGTGATCGCGGCGACCGGGGTGTCCTCGAGGAGCATCTGGACGTAGTCGCCGTCCTCGGGCCGGACGCCGTCGTCGTCCCGCCAGCCGAACAGCTCGCGGTAGAAGGCCCTGGCGGCGGTGGGGTCGGAGGTGCCCAGCTCGACCCAGCAGGGGGCGTCGGTGGTCACGGAGGTCTGCTTCATGGCGTCGGTTCTCCAGCTCGTTCTCGGCCCCCGGCCCTCCCCGCCCAGGATGCGGGGCAGGAGGGCGGGGGGCGGGCGCTGGTGGGCCGAACGGGGGCGGGCGGCGGAATGACGACTGACAGATGACAGCTGACAGCTTTCGAAATCTGTCATCTGTCATCTGTCAGCTGTCGCCTGTCATCTGTCGCCGGTCGGCCGACTGCCGGCTGCAGGCTGCGGGCTGCCGACCGACCGGCTGCCCCCGTCCGCCGGTGTCAGCTCCGCAGAGCCCGTGTCACCGGGATCCAGAGCTCCGCCTCGGCGTCGCCCGTCCCCGGGACGAAGCGGGTCTGCAGGATCTCGGGGCCCGGCCGGGACTCGTACGGGTTGGACGGGAACCACTGGGTGTACACGTCCGACCACATCTGCTGCAGGGCCTGCGGGAACTCCCCGGTGTTGGTGAACAGCGCCCACGTCCCCGCCGGGACGTGCAGGACGTCCAGGTCGTCGGGGACGACAACGTCCTCGCGCGCCACCACCGCGTGCCAGTAGTCGAGTTCGAGCCCCTCCTCCCGGACGGACGGGATGTCGTCGCTCACCGAGACGATTCCGAGCGGCTCCGGGCCCGTGAGCGCCGTGATCCGCTCGACGGTCTCCTGGCCGAGCCCCTTGATGAACTCCGCGATGTGCGGGTTGACCCCCATGTAGACCAGGGGCACCCGCGCCTTCCTGCCGACGATCCGGAAGTCCGGCTTCTCGACGATCCGGTATTCCATACTGCTGCTTCCTTCCACGACGAGTCGGAAGGACATCCGGGGTTGGGAGGTGAGCACCGCACCGTCGCGCCGGGCCTCGCCCGGCCCGACCCCGTGCATCGCCCGGAACGCCCGGGCGAACGCCTCCCCCGAGGTGTACCCGTACCGAATCGCGATGTCGAGCAACGTCCGCTCGCCGTCGAGGACTTCGGCCCCGGCGACGGTCAGTCGCCGACGCCGTACGTACTCCGACAGCGGCATCCCGGCGAGCATCGAGAACAGCCGCCGGAAGTGGTACTCCGACGTCATCGCGATCCTCGCCAGCTCGGCCGCGTCGACCTCGCCGTCCAGGTGCCGTTCGATGTGGTCCATCGCCCGGTTCAGGTGCTCCAGCACTCCGACCCCGTCCTTCCTTGTGATCACCACCGTAGGAAGGAACCACCCTGCCGCACCCGACGATCGGTGCCCGCTCCGGTCGGGTACCGATCGCCGGGTCACCGGCGGGAACCGCCGGTCAGACCAGGCCCTGGGCCAGCATCGCGTCCGCGACCAGTTCGAAGCCGGCGATGTTGGCGCCCACCACGTAGTCCCCGGGCCGGCCGTAGCGCTCGGCGGTGGTGAAGCAGGATTCGTGGATGTGCTTCATGATCCCGGCCAGCCGCTCCTCGGTGTGCCGGAAGGTCCAGGAGTCGCGCGAGGCGTTCTGCTGCATCTCCAGCGCGCTGGTCGCGACGCCGCCCGCGTTCGCCGCCTTGCCCGGGCCGAAGGCCACCCCGGCCTCCTGGAACACCCGGACCGCCTCCGGCGTGGTGGGCATGTTGGCGCCCTCGGCGACCGCGAGCACGCCGTTGCGGACCAGGGCGAGCGCGTCGGCCTCGGTCAGTTCGTTCTGGGTGGCGCAGGGCAGCGCGACCTCGCAGGGCACGCTCCACACGCCCGGCCCCTCGACGAACCGCACGTGACTGCCGCGCAGTTCGGCGTACTCGGAGACCCGGCCGCGCCGGACCTCCTTGACCTCCTTGAGCAGGCCGAGGTCGATGCCCTTGTCGTCCACCACGTAGCCGGAGGAGTCGGACGCGGTCAGCACCGTCGCGCCGAGCTGCTGCGCCTTCTCGATCGCGTAGAGCGCGACGTTGCCGGAGCCGGAGACGACCACCCGGCGCCCGTCCAGGCTCTCGCCGCGGCTGTGCAGCATCTCGGCGGTGAACAGCACGCAGCCGTAGCCGGTGGCCTCGGTCCTGACCTGCGCACCGCCCCAGCCGAGCCCCTTGCCGGTGAGCACACCGGCCTCGTAGCGGTTGGTGATCCGCTTGTACTGGCCGAAGAGGTAGCCGATCTCGCGGCCGCCGACGCCGATGTCCCCGGCGGGCACGTCGGTGTGCTCGCCGAGGTGGCGGTGGAGCTCGGTCATGAAGGACTGACAGAACCTCATGATCTCGGCGTCCGAACGGCCCTTGGGGTCGAAGTCGGAGCCGCCCTTGCCGCCGCCGATCGACAGCCCGGTGAGCGCGTTCTTGAAGATCTGCTCGAAGCCGAGGAACTTGACGATGCCGAGGTTCACCGAGGGGTGGAAGCGCAGCCCGCCCTTGTACGGGCCGAGGGCGCTGCTGAACTCCACCCGGAAGCCGCGGTTGACGTGGATGTCGCCGGAGTCGTCCGTCCACGGCACCCGGAACATCAACTGCCGCTCGGGCTCGCAGATCCGCTCGATGATCCGGGCGTCGAGGAGTTCGGGGCGGTGGGCGAGCACCGGGGCCAGCGTCTCCAGCACCTCGTGGACGGCCTGGTGGAACTCCGTCTCGCCCTTGTTGCGGCGGACCACGTCCGCGTAGAGGGCCTCGACCGCGCGCTGTTCGGCCTCGAAGCGGGGCCGGGTGGCGGTGTCGGAGGTGGAGTCGGGAGTGGAGTCGGGGCGGCTCATGGGCATCTGATCAAGACCTTCCGTCGTCGTCGGTGGTCGTGCGCGGGGGCGTTCCCGTGCCCAGGAAACGGGAGGAAGTCTCGCAGTGTCGACACCTCGGACCACCTCCCTTCCACATGTTGGAACGCCGGACCGCAGCCGAGCGGCAACCGGCCGGGAACACGCGAGGCCGGCGGGGTGTTGTGCGCCTCCGTGGTCGCGCCTCCGTGGTCGCGCCTCCGCGGTCGGGTCGGACCTCGGCGGTCCAGTTGTTCAAATTGGAACAACCGAGTACGGTCGACATCCGATCCATCCGGATCCGATCCGAACCCGGTCCACCCCCGATCGACGAAGGCCCGCCCATGCCTCAGCCCGGCTCCGCCACGGTGCGCTCGCGCGTGCGCATCCCGCTGACCTTCCCCGACGGCTACCGCGCCGAGGCGGAGGTCTTCACCTTCCACGGCCTCGCCGACGGCGCCGAGCACCTGGCGCTCGCCCTCGGTACGGCCCCCGAAGGCGGGACACCGCTGGTCCGGCTGCACTCCGAGTGCCTGACCGGCGACGTCTTCGGCTCCGAGCGGTGCGACTGCGGGCCGCAGCTGCGCGAGTCGGTGGAGCGGATCACCGAGGCCGGCGGGTACCTGCTCTACCTGCGCCAGGAGGGCCGGGGCATCGGTCTGTACAACAAGCTCGACGCGTACGCCCTGCAGGACTCCGGGCTGGACACGTACGACGCCAACACCGCGCTCGGCCTGCCCGAGGACGGCCGGGACTACACCGCCGCCGCCCAGATGCTCGCCGCGCTCGGCACCACGGGCATCGACCTGCTGAGCAACAACCCGGACAAGGCCGCGCAGTTGGCCGGCCTCGGGATCTCCGTGCGGCACCGGGTCCCGACGGGCGTGCACCTCTCGGAGAGCAACGTGCGGTACCTGACGGCGAAGGTGGAGCGGACGGGACACTCGATCGAGCTCTCCCGGCTGGTCGGCTGAGCGGTCCCGGCCGTCCCGCGGTCGGGTCCGCCCGACGGGTCCCACCCGTCGCGCGGGTGCGGCCTGGCCGACAGGCCGGACCCGGGGAGCGGCCCGCAGCTCCCCGGGCCGACAACTCCCCCGGCCCGTCGGCTCCCCGACCCGCCGCTCAGCGGCGGGCGCGCAGCACGGTGCGCTGGATGCCGAGGCACGCCAGGGGGAGGGCGATCAGGACGGCCGCCCAGAAGGCGCTGTGGCCCCAGAGCCCGGCGATGCCGCGGTAGACCGGCCCGGCCACCGGGATGCGCAGCGCCTCCATCGGGCCGAGCGGCGGCGGCAGGGCGCCGAGCAGCAGGGTGCCGAGCAGCCAGAGGGCGAACAGCCGGCGCGCGGTGCGCGGCCCGGCCAGCGCGCCGGCGACCGACACGGCGGCCAGCAGCAGGGTGAAGCCGGACTGGTAGTCGGCGCCGACCTGACCGGTCCCCCAGGACTCCGGGGTCGGGTGGTGCCCGGTGACGGCCAGCCGCACCTCGACGGCGGCCCAGAGCAGGACGACCAGCACGATGGTGCTGCCCAGCACGAAGCGGGCGCGCTCCCGCGCACCGGCCCTGCCCGGGCTCCAGTCCCGCGCCGCGGGCGCGGCCCCGCCACCACCCCTCGTACCGGCCCCCGACCCGGACCCGGCCCTCGTACCCGACCCGGACCCGGCCCTCGTACCGGCTCCGCCACCGGGCCGCATACGGGCTCCGGCACTGTCCCTCGTACGGGCCCCGGCACCGGCCGACGAGGCCCGCGTCAGGCGCCGCCACTGCTCGGCGGTCCGCCGTCGGGCCTCGTACGCCGCGATCGACAGCCTGGCGGCGCGCTCGGTCAGCACCACCGCCAGGACGACCCCGACGGCCGCCGCCACCCCGGCCCAACTGCCCATGCCGCCCTCGAAGACGACCACCCGGTCGACCACGGCGGGCGGCGGTTCGAGCACCGTCATCGGCGGCCCCAGCCGCAGGTAGCCGATCGCGCCGGCCCCCGCCGCGGCCAGTGCCAGCGTCCCCCGGCCGACCCGGGCGGGGAACGCCACCAGGATGACGGCCGCCGCGACGGCCGCGCCCAGCTGCGGCGCCACCGACCGGGCCGCCAGGTCGCCGGCCGTGCGCAACCGGTCGCCGAACGGGCCGTTCGGCAGGATCGCGAGGCCGTTGCCGGCGTCGACGCTGGTCCGGGCGAGCGCGCCGGCCCAGAGCAGCAGCGCCAGGGCCGTGCACACCAGCAGGGCCGCGGCCGCCTGGCGCGGCAGGGCGGTCCGGGCGTTGCCCCACCAGACGCGGGCCCGGGGGGCGAGGTGGGCCCACAGCCGCCGCGCGACCGGGTCCCGGCCGTCCGGCGCCCGCCCGGGCGCCTCCTGCGTGCCGCCGGCCGCCCTGGCCCGCAGCGCCTCGGCGGCGACCAGGACCGCGCAGCCGTTCACCGTCCCGGGGTCGGCACGCACCGCGCGGCGGCGCAGCGCGGACCAGCGGCGTCGCACCCCGTCCGCCGTCCCCCGGCCCGTCGGGGTCCTGGCCCAGGCGGCGAGCACGACGTCCACCACGACCGCGGCCACCACGGCCAGGACGGCCGACACCCGCGCGGGCAGCGGCAGCCGGTGCAGCGCGGTGGGCAGCGGGGAGAGCCGGCCCAGCAGCCGGGCGTGCTCCTCGGGCTGGACGGTCAGCCAGACCGCCAGGCGGTAGGCCTCGGCCCGTTCCTCGGCGCTCAGCCCGTCCCCGGTGCGCCGGCCGCCGCCGAGCTCCCGGGCGGCCCGGTCGGTGTCCACCACGACCTGCGGCACCCGGGCGAGCGCGATCAGCCGCCCGCAGTGCTCGCCGTGGCACTCCGGGTGGTCGCAGTCGTAGCGGGCGGCGACGGTCGGCACCGAGGAGGCGAGCAGGTCGTCGACGAAGGCGACGGTGTCCGGCGCGGCGGCGATCCGGGTGAGGCCGGCCGCGTCGACCGGGCGCTCGCGGTAGACCGGGGTGGCGGAGGGCGCGAACGCGGCGCCGAAGGCGAGGACGGCGAGCGCGGCCGCGTCGGCCCGCCGGGCGCCCCTGGCGCTGTCGACCGCCCGCAGGTAGTGCAGGTCGAACAGGGTGTCCTTGACCTCGTCCCGCAGCCAGTCCAGCAGTCGCTGCGCCCCGCCGTCGACGAGCCACTCCGCCGCCTCCGCGGAGCGGTTCAGCATGGTCCAGGCCAGCACGGACGGGGCGTGGTACGGCTCGCCGAGGAAGGTGACCGGCCGGTGGGCGTGGCCGCCCGCACCGCCCGCGGACGCGCCCTGAGGGCGCACGACCGCGGGGCTGGCGCCCTCCAGCCAGCCGGTGACCTGCTGGGCCTTCCAGCGGTGGGCCGGGTTCCTGGTCAGCAGGCCCTGGAGCAGCATCAGCCGGCGCGGGTCGGTCACGCCCGGGAGGTCCGCCTCCTCCCCGAAGACCAGGTCGTACTGCAGCACCTCGTCGCTGACCAGGAGGCCGTCCGCGTCCAGGTAGTGCGGGCGGCCGGAGAACAGCTCGTACAGCACGTTGCCCAGGCCCCACCACGGCCCGGCCGGGTGGTTGGCCCCGGCGAGCTGCTCGGGGGCCATGTAGGCGACGGTGACCTGCATCTCGGGCGAGAAGCTGCGGCTGGCGGTGAGGCGGGCGACGCCGCCGAAGTCCGCGATCACGAACTCCCCGGGGCCGCCGCCGGGGCGCACCAGGATGTTGGAGGGCTTGAAGTCCACCGGGTTGCGCTCGATCCGCCGCTGCCAGAAGTCGAGCAGGGCGACGAGCTCGCGGATGATGCGGTCGGTCTCCCGAGGGTCGGTGTGCCGGCCCTTCTCGTGCAGGGCGGCGATGTGGTCGGCGAGGGTGACCGGCAGGTACTCCATCGCCACCCAGGCACACTCCACCCCGGCGTGCTCGACCTGCCCGAAGTCGATGATCCCGGGAACGTGCCGCCGGTAGGCCGGGGTGCGCAGGTGCCGCAGCAGTTCGACGTCCATGGCCTGGCCCGCCCTGGCCACCTTGACCGCGGCGTCCCCGCCGCCGTCCGTGCGCCGGACGTGCCAGACGGTGCCCTCGGTGCCCGAGCCGGCGACCTCGTACGGCTCGTAGCGGTTCAGCAGGGCCGCCGGGAAGGCGCCGCCGAAGTGGCCGCCGCGGGCGGGCGCCGGCCGCCGGAGGACGGTCCTCGGGTCGGCGTCGCGGGGCGGCACGACCTTGGTCGGCGCCTCGGGGTGGGTGCCGGGGGGCGGCACGACCTTGGTCGGCGCCTCGGGGTGGGTGCCGGGGGGCGGCACGACCCTGGTCGGCGCCTCGGGGTGGGCGCGGAACCGCTTGAGCCGCGAGGGCGGGCCGGCCGCCGGGGCGTCCTCGGGGCGCCCCCAGGGCCTCCGGTCCACCCTCGTGCGCGGTCCCGATCCCGTCGGCGCACCGTCGGCCATCCTGCCGTTCCCCTTCCAGCCGACACGACCTTGACGCGCCATCATGTCGCAATCACCCAGGGTGGGTTGCCGACTTCGTCGGCTTTCGGACCGGCCTGTGGCCAAGACGTTACCCACCCGGTGCACGGGGGTCCCGCACGGCACACACGCGTACGCCGCGGGGCGCCCGGCGGCGGGCGGCGGGCACGCAGGCGCGCGGACGGCGCTGCTGCGCGACCGCAGGTCGCGGCGGTCGGCCCCCGGCACGCGAGGGCCCGGCACCACGGAGTCGCTCCGCGGTGCCGGGCCGGACGGGGCCGGTCGGATCAGTGCTGCCAGACCCGCACGTAGTCGACCTGCATGTCGGCCGGGGTCGCGGTCGGACCGGAGGCGTAGACCCCGTTGTTGAGGATCAGGTACATCGGCGCGGAGGTGATGCCGCTGGTGATCTGACCGACCTTCACGCCGTCGTAGTAGTAGGTCACCGAGCCCGGCTCCCAGTCGGCGCCGTAGGTGTGCCAGCCACTGTAGTTGCCCGAGGCGCAGCCGCCGGGGCCCCCGGACGGCGAGTGGAAGTGGTAGCAGGCCTGACCGCTCAGGCCCTCCATCACGTCCAGCTCACCGTCGGTCGGCCAGTTCTGGCCGTCGGCCCAGAAGGCCGGCCAGTTGGCGACCTGCGAACCCGACGCCGGCAGGTAGATCCGGGCCTCGAACGCGCCGTAGGTGAACTGGGCCTTGCCGTTGGTGTTGACCAGGCCCGAGGTGTACGCGTAGGACTTTCCGTTCACCGTGGCCGGCTTCTGCTCGGCCTTCAGGTGCAGGCTGCCACCGCTCTCGCTGATCTGGGACGGAGCGTAGGCGGCGGACTCGTCGCCGTTGACCGGCGGCGTGGTGCAGGTGGCGCAGCCGAACCAGTTGGGGTTCCACTTCGCGGCGTCGAGCGAGGTGGCGTTGAACTCGTCGGAGAAGGCCGGGCGCCAGCTGCCGGGGATGCCGAGCGGGGTGGCGGAGCCGGACGGCTGGGTCGGCGCGGTGGTGGCGGACGGCGAGGCGCTCGGCGTCGGCGTCGCAGTCGGCGTCGGGGACGCGGTGGCCGTCGGCGAGGCACTCGGCGTCGGCGTCGCACTCGGCGTCGGGGACGCGGTGGCCGTCGGCGAGGCGCTCGGGGTCGGGGTCGCGCTCGGCGTCGGGGTCGTGGGCGAACCGGCGGTGAAACTGCCGATCGGAGCCAGGTTGTGCCAGCGGTTGTCGATCTCGTACGCCACGAAGTACGTGTACTTCCCCGCCGGGAAGGTGCGGCTCGACGGGGTGAACGTGCGCGTCGTCGAGGTGAGGGTCGCCGAAACCGCTCCGGGGAAGTCGTAGTTGGCACCGTCGGCCGAGCGGGCCGCGATGGTCAGCGCCTGGACCGCGGTCCGCTTGGTGGCGTGCAGCTTGGCGGTGGCGGTGACCGGGGCGCCGGGGCCGGGCGCGGCCGGCGTGACCGTGAGGGAGTCGACCACCACCGGCTCGGCCGGCGCGGCCGACGCGGTCGGCAGGGCCCAGGCGGTGGCCGCCCCGGTTCCGGTCGCGGCGATGGCGAGGGCGAGGACGGCGAGCCGACGGGTGCCGGTGAGCGTGCCGGGGCGAGGCTTCGAGTGTTTGGCCATGCGTGGGAGAACCTTTCCTTCCCCCCAGCTGTGGACGCGCAGCAGCCTGAAGGAGGAAGCGGTTCGGACGCAAGCCCGATGCCGCGGCCGAAGCCGCGGCATCGATCGTGTACGTTCCTGAAAGTCCTGGTGGGGCGGGTGTTCAGGGGGGTCCGAACGGACCGTTTGTGAGATGGGGCACAGGCCCCCTCGGCCGGCGGTCCGGACGGATCGGCCGCGGCACTCGGCCGGCTCAGCGGTCCACCGCCCGGGCGACCGCCCGACTGATCCGACGGGCCGCGAATCCGGTCCCGCAGACGAAGCGCATCATCGGCCCGAAGGTGTCGGCCGCGGCGAGGCCGGTGAAGTAGAGCCCGGGCACCGAGGACTCGAAGCCGGGGGTCAGCCGGGGAGCGCCTCCGTTGCGCCGGGCGAGCGCCCCGCGGAGTCCGGGGTCCAGCAGCTGGAGCCGGTCGACGTCGACCTGGTACCCCGTGGCGGCCAGCACCTGCTCGACCTCCAGGGTGTCGGTGGAGCCCCGCAGCCGTAGCCGGACCCGGCCGCCGACGACCTCGGTCGACGCCACCCGGTGGCCGGTGAGCAGGGGGAACCGGCCGACCAGCCGGTCTCGCAACCACCACGCCCCGGCCGGTCCGAGCACTGTCCGCACCAGCGCCGCCCGGCGGTCGTCGGGCAGGTACCGGAACGCGGCCGGGGCCCGGGTGAACCCGACGAAGGACCAGCCCGGACCGAGCGTCGACGCCGGGTGGGCGATCCGCGTCGGCCACGCCCGGTCACCCGGACGGTCGGCGGAGGGCGGCTCGCCGAACAGCAGCCGGTCCGTCCGCGCGACCAGGACCGGTTCGGCCCCCGCCTCGTACATCAGCGTGGCGCTCTCCAGCGCCGACTGCCCGGCCCCGATCACCGCCACCCGCTGTCCGGCGAACTTCGCGAGGTCCGCGTGGTCCGAGGTGTGCGAGGCGAGACCCGCCTCGACCAGCGGTTGGAGGTCGGCGGGGACCCGCGCGTACGACGGGAAGCCGTTGGCCAGCACCACCGTCCGGGCCGTGAACTCCTCGCCGGTGTCCAGGGAGACCCGGAAGCCGGGCGGCGCCCCCGCGATCCGGACCACCGCCGCGCGCTCCACCCCGGGCACGCACCGCTGCTGGAACCATTCGCCGTAGCAGACGAACTCGTCCAGCGGCACCGCGTACCGGTCCCCCACCCAGGCCAGGTGCCGGTCGGCCCTGAATTCGTTCAGGCCGTAGCGGCCTTCGGGATGCGCGATGGAGGAGGCCCTGGGCGTGGACTTCAGGAACATCCCGACCGGCATGCGCGCCCGCCAACTGCCCATCGGCACACCCAGGATGCGGACCGGGACGCCGCGCGCCCCCAGGTGGGCCGCGACGGACAGCCCGTACGGCCCGGCGCCGACGACGGCGACAGGTACTTCACTGACCGATTTCATCTCAAGCCTCCTGCTACGAGACCCTTGGCGATCCGGTTGCCGGCGTAGCCGGCCACCCGCTGTGTCCCCTCGCCGCCGAAGCGCAGCGCCATGACGGCGGCGGGTGCCGGGTCGTCACGACAGAGCCAGGCGCGTTCGGTGGAGCGCCGCGGCCTCAGGTCGGGCAGCGGACGCCGCTCCCGCCAGAACGTGAACGCGGCGGAGAGCACGTCCAGTTGCCCCACCCCGAAGAAGCGGGGAAGCTGCGGACCGGACGGCACCGGACGCCCGGTGAGGGACAGGTGCAGGGCGCGGACCACGTCCACGCCGTCGGCGGTCTCGAACAGCCGGAACTGGGCGCCGGTGCGGGGATTGAAGTCGAGCAGCTTGTACTTGCCGTCGCGCAGGTCCAGCCGCCAGTCCAGATCGGCGATGCCGCTGTAGCCCAGCGCCCGGCAGAGTCCGGCGGCGAGGTCGGCCAGCTCGGGGTTGGGCAGCGAGACCGCCCGCGTGGTGAACCCTCCGGTGGGCGGGTAGGAGCGCAGCTTGCGCCCGGTGAAGACGGCCAGCGGTTCCCCGCCGGGGCCGCAGCACAGGTGGGTGATCCAGTCCTCGGAGCGTTCCTGGGCCAGGTACTCCTGGGCCAGCACGGAGAGCCGTCCGTTCGGCGGACAGGCGGCCAGCAGCTCCTGCTCGTCGCGCACGATCGTGGAGTGCGAGACGACGGGGCGGCTGAGCCGGGTGAACGGCTGCAGGTTCTTCAGCACCATCGGATAGCCGCAGGTGCGGACGGCCGCGAGCAGCTCGTCGTGGTCGCGCGGGGCGACGGTGGCGGGCGCCGGGATGCCGTGCTCCAGACAGATCGCGTGCAGGGCGCCCTTGTCGGCGAGCCTCCGGGGGAGCCCGGCGGCCACCGGCGGCAGGGTGAAGTACGGGGCCAGCTCGTCCGCGTGCTCGGCCAGCAGGACGGCGGCCTCGTCGTCGGTGGGCAGGGCGATGCACGGGCGGTCGATCGCCCGGCCGACGTCCCGGACGAGCGAGACCAGCCGTTCGGGCCGTTCGCGCCCGGTCGTGGGCCGGACGAAGGCGCGCGTCAGGTAGCGGGAGACCGCGGTCGGCGTGAGTCGGTCCTCGACCATCGCGTGGACCGGCACCCCGGCGCGGCCCAGCGACCGCACGACCCCGACGGGCCCGTGCGCCAGCGGATACCTCCCCACCTTGACGAGCAGGACTGCGGTCCGCCGGTCCAGCTCCGGCCCGGTCGGGTGGGTGTGGTCGGTCCGCTTCATGTCGTCCTACCTTCTTCGGGTCTTTCAGTGCTGCCAGACGGCAACCCAGTCGACCTTCACCTGCGTCGTGTCGACGCTGCGCGGGGGCGGCTGCTGGTAGCCGACGGCGAGGTTGAGGATCAGTTCCATCGGCGTGGACGGGATCGCGGCCGGATCGGTGACCTGGAAGACCTTCACGCCGTCGACGTACCAGGTGACCGCGTCCGGCTCCCAGTCGAGCCCGAAGACGTGGTAGCCGACGGCGAAGTCGACCGGGCCGTGGGAGTAGTGGGCGTTGATGTCGGTGCCGTCGGGCGCCTCGGCGTGCAGGTTGAGGTCGACGTACTGGTTGCTGTTGATGAACTCGGCGGTGTCCAGCTCGGGGAGCCCGCCCCGGGTGTTGGCGGGGAGCAGCCAGAACGCGGGGAACATGCCGAGCGGTTGGTCGGTCGTCCTGATGGCTGCGGCGAAGTACCCGTAGGTGAAGGTGTGCCGCGGGGTGCCGTCCCAGTTGTCGCGGCCGGTGGAGATCATCCCGGAGGTCCAGGGGTAGACCCTGCCGTCGCTGCCGACCGTGGGCTCGCGCTGGGCGGTGAGGGTGAGCGCGCCGTTCGCCTGCGAGACCTGGCCGGGGAGGTACCACTGGTCCTCCTGGTGGCCGGAGTTGGTGCAACCCCCGACGTTCCAGTCGTAGCAGGTGGTCCACTTGGAGCCGTCCAGGGTGGCGCGGTTGAAGTCGTCCCGGAAGACCTCGTGCCACGGGCCGGTCGGGGGCGGCTGGTCCGCGCCGACCGGCGGCAGCGGGTCGGACGGGTTCAGGCCCGGGTTCGGGTTCGTGGCCGCCGTCGTGGGGTGGAGCGCGGCCGCGCCGTTGGCGATGCCGTTGGCGGTGCCGCAGGCGGCGACCAGGAGCAGCGCACCGACCGACGCCGGCAGCCGCCACCGGGCCGGACGCCTGACGGAGCGCCGGGGGTGCCGCTGATGGCGGTGGTGGCGGTCGGCCTCGCCGGACCCGGGTACGGGGCCGGTCGGTGCGTCGCCCCCGGGTCCTTCAGCGGCCGGTCCGTCCCCGCCGGATCCTTCTGCGGCCGGTCCTTCAGCGGCGGACCCGCCGGCCGGCGACCCACCGGCCGGCGAGTCACCCGCAGAGGAGACGGGCCGGTCGGTCTCCTCGCGTGCGGGTCGGACGGGCCGGCCGGACGCGAGGGCGGGCACTGCGCGGAGGCGGCGCGGGAGCAGTGTCAGCAGGGTGGTGAGCCCGGCGAGCGCCAGCACGGCCCGGCCGGCCGTGAAGGAGTGCGTGAAGAACAGCGCCTGCGCCGTCAGCGCGGTCAACGCCAGGCTCACCACCACGGCGAGCGAGGCCGCGCTCACCAGGCCCGGGCCGCGGTCGCGCCAGGACGGGTCGGGCCGGGCCCAGGCCACGGCGGCCGCGCCCGGACCGGTCAGCAGGAAGGCGCCGACCACGACCGCCCGCAGCGGGTTCCCGGCCGGGAGCGCCACGGCGGCGAGGGCGGCCCAGCCGAACAGCGCCGGCAGCACGCGCGGCAGGTTCCGCGGTCGGGCGGTCATGACGTGCCCCCTTCGGAACGGTCGGCGGCGGACACTCCCCCGGACGGCACGTGCGCGTCCGGTGCCTGCGGGCCGGGGACGTACGGGGGCGGGACGTACTGGTAGACGACGGCGTCCTTGTTGGAGAGGACCAGCCGCAGGTCGGACGCGGTCGCTGCGGCGGCCGCGAGGCCCTGGGTGGCGGAGACCGGCAGCAGCCCGGTCAGCTCGCACTCGGCGAGCTGGGCCCTGGTCAGGATCAGGTAGGTCGGGCCGAAGAAGTTCGGACGTTCGAGCGCGGTCTGCAGGACGACGCCGGGGTCGGCCACCAGGTGTTTCAGGTCCTCGCCGGAGGCGTCGCCGAGGACGATCCGCTCGTGGTCGTCGTAGTGCAGCTCGCCCCCCGGCTCGTTGGCGGTCAGCGAGATGACCCGGGAGCCGGGCGGGGTCGCGGCGACGTAGCGGAGCGCGGCGGCCTCCTGCGGGGTGAAGTAGTTCATGCTCTCCTTGCCGAAGTAGCCGAAGAGCAGCCCCGTGAGCAGTCCGAGCAGGACGACGCCGGTGACGCCGGTCCGCACCGCGCCGAGGGGCCGGTCTCCCGGTGTGACGGACGGTGCCAGGCACGGCGGGTCGGTCGACCGGGACAGTGCCGCCGGAGCAGCCGCCGGAGCGGCCGGCGGAGCGGTCCGCGTCCCGGTGGAGTCGGCCTGCGCGCGACCCCACAGCAGCGTGGCGACGAGGAACGCCGCGGCGGGAAGGGCGAACAGGTACGCCCGGAACAGCATCTCCCCGTCGTACGCGTTGGCCAGCAGCAGCACGAGCGGGGCGACCAGCAGCGGCACCAGGCCGACCCGGCGCACCCAGCGGTGGCGGATCAGGGCGGCGACGGCGAGCAGGAAGACGGTGGCGGTCAGGCACCGGTCGGCCCAGGAGGTGAGGACCTGCCCCGGGGCGGCCTGTCCCAGCTGGGCGAGGCCGGCCACCGCGTTGTGGTCCGGCGAGCCGAGGGCGGTGACCAGGCTGGTCAGGTGCGACGACACGAACGGCCGGGCCACGGTGGCGTCCCAGAGCACGGTCAGCCCGACCACCGCGGCCAGGACCGGCAGGACGGTGCGGCGGTTGCGCCGGCCGAGGGCCAGCAGGGCCATGGCCACGGCCAGCATGATCGGGGTCAGTTGGTGCGAGGAGACGATCGCGGCGATCAGCACCAGCACGAGGGCGAAGGGCGCCGCCCGCCAGCCACCGTGGCGCGGGGCCTCGGCGACCGCCGACATGGCCCTGGACCCGCTCGGGCCCGGCGGCTGCGGCGCGGGTCGGCGCCCCGTGGCGGCGGGCGAGCGCTCCACCGCCAGCCGGCGCACGACCAGCGCGACCACGGTGAGGGAGAGCAGGTAGGCGAAGGCCTGCGGGGAGAAGTAGTCCTGGCCGACCCAGGCGGTCGCGTAGTAGAGCCAGATCCCGCCCCAGACCAGTCGGCGATCGGTGGTGATGCTCCGGTAGAGGAGCAGCAGCGGGCCGAGCAGCAGGACGTTGGTGATCACCGGGTACCAGGCGGCGTAGCCCAGGACGGAGTCCAGGCCGGTGGCGCGCAGGATCACCGCGTGGAGCTCGAAGAAGCCCGGCCACTGGTTGTAGACGTCGAGTTTGCCCGCTCCCGGCACCGTGCCGCCGTGGCGCAGCATGGCGTCGACGATCGCGACGTGCTTCCACGCCCACGCGTACCGCAGGGTCGGGTAGAGGAGGCTGGGCGTCGCGTGGACGACCGCGATCAGTGCCAGGACGTAGGCGGCGGGCCACCGGTGGCGGACCCGCGGGGCTCGCAGGGCGGTGACGAAGCCGACGGTCAGCAGGACCAGGGCGGCGAAGTAGGCCTGCGGCAGGGCCTGGAGCAGGCCGAGGTCGCCCATCCTGGAGAGATCCGTGCGGGAGAGGGCCAGCATCCAGAGCGCCAGTGCCGCGGGCAGCGCGCACCGGACCACCCAGTCGGACGGGCTGGACGCGGCCACCGCCGCGCGGAACCCGCCGGTCCGGTGGGCCGAGCTGTGGTGGTGGGGTGAGGCGTGGGCCGGTGTCCGGGGGTCGGGTCGGACGTCTTCACGTTCCAGGGCGTCGGTCACTGTGATCACTCCTGACCGCGGCTCCGGGGCGGCCCGCCGACGGGGCTGCCGAGGGCCGCACGCAGGCGGCGGTAGGCGCGCCACGCCCGGGTGGCGGCGCTCTCGTGGATGGGCGCGGTCGGGGCGCCCCGGCGTTTCGTCCAGTCGTCGAACACCCTTGCCGGGGTGTCGGCGCGGACCATCAGGCGGGAGATCCGCAGCGGGTCGTCGGCCGGGGAGCTGAAGGCGTTCCCGACCGCGGCGGCGGAGGTGTAGCCGGCCTGGCCCACCCGGCGGCGGACCTCGGTTCCCGAGTACCCGTGCGGGTAGGCGAAGGAGACGACCTCGTGGCCGAGGAAGTCCTCCAGGATCGTCTTGCAGCCGGTGACCTCGTCGGCGAGCCGGCGTCCGTAGACGGTGTCCATCGGGACGTGGGTCCGGGAGTGGGCGCCGATCTCGACGCCCAGCGCGTCGAGGGTGGCGATCTGACGCCAGTTCAGCATCGGGGCCGGCGGCAACAGGCTGCCGGTGGCGCGCCCGCCGGGCGGGTGGACGGCGCCGGTGGTGACGTACAGGGTGGCCGGCAGGCCCTCGTCGGAGAGAACCGGGGCGACCGTCCAGTAGAAGTCCGCGTAGCCGTCGTCGAAGGTGAGGACGGCGGAGCCGGGCGACAGCGGCGGGCCGCCGCGCAGGGCACTGACCAGCCGCCGCAGCGGCACCAGGGACAGGCCGCTGTCACTGATCCGGTGCAGCTGCTCGCGGAACAGGGCCGGCGTGACGGTGTACGGCGCGAGCCAGGACGGCGGGTCGTCCGAGACCGAGTGGTAGAGGAAGACGGGTATCTCGGTCATGGCCCGTTCCCGGTCGCTGTGCCCCCGGGGGCCCGGGCCGGCGCGGGCCGGATCCCCCGGGTCCCGTCGTGGGCGGGCCCCGGGGTGGGCTCGCCGTCGGTCCGACGGGACGCGGTCCGTTCGGCGCGGCCGGCGACCGCCCCGGTCAGGTAGCCGGCGGCGGTCAGGGCGACACCGGCGCAGAGCGCCGCCGCCGTTGCGGGCCGACGCCGCCGCAGGGTGCGCAGCAGCGCGGCGGGCACGGTGTGCCGCAGGTAGGCGCGTTCGCTGGCCAGGCCTGCGGCGGCGCCGCCGTGCCGCACCACCGCGGCCTTGGAGCGGCCCTCGGCGAAGCAGCGTGCGGCGAAGTAGGAGAAGGTGGTGCGGGCCGGCGGCACCCGGTGGCGGACTGCGGCGGCGGGCTCGTAGCGCAGCACGGCGCCCGGGTGGCCGGCTGCCAGGCGGATGCACAGCTCCGTCTCCTCGCAGCCGAGCGGACGTCGGCCGACCCGGCCGAGGTCGGTCCGGAAGCCGCCGGCGGCCAGGGCCTCGGCGCGTCGGAAGGACATGTTGGCGCCGATGAAGTTGCGCACCGGGGCCGGCCCGTCCGGCAGCCCGCGGTAGGAGCAGCCGACGACCCAGTCGAACTCGGGCGGGAACCAGTCGGGGCGGCCGGTCTGCCACCAGGGCCGGACGTGGCCGCCGACGCCGAGCACCTCGGGCGTGCGGAAGCCGGCCAGCAGGCTCTCGGTCCAGGCGGGGTCGGCGGTGGCGTCGTCGTCCAGGAAGGCGATCAGCTCGCCGCGGGCCGCGGTCAGGGCGGTGTTCCGGGCGCCGGAGAGGCCGCGCCGGTGGCGGTTGGGCAGGATCCGCAGGTCGGCGGGCAGCTGTTCGCGGGCGAGGCGGAGCAGTTCGGGGCAGTGGTCGACCACCAGTACGGTCTCGGCGGGCGGGCGTTGCTGGGCGCGTACCGAGGCGACGGCGGCGCACAGGTCGTCCCAGCGCTCGACGGTGTAGGCACAGATCACCACGGTCAGGCTCGGTGCGGGGGTCGGGTTCTCCACCCGGCCGGAGGAGCGGTCGGAGGACTGGTCAGTGGTCATCGTCCCCACCTCCCTCCACGGCCTCCATGGTCCGGAACCAGTGGCGCAGGACGACGAGCAGGAAGGAGGCCAGCACGTACTCGGAGATCACCCAGGCCAGACCGACTCCGACCAGTCCGTGGCGCGGCAGCAGAAGGACGACCAGGGTGATGATCATCACGGCGGAGGCCATCCGCACCCCGACCATCCAGGGCAGGGACCGGCGGACCCGGGCCACCTGGATGACCACGTTGGTGACCGCGATCGGCAGCGCGCACAGGGTGAGCAGGCGCAGCACCGCGGTGCCGTGCTCGGCGTACTGGGCGCCGAACACGCCCAGGATCCACGGCGCGCCGACCACGATGACCACCACGGCGCCGACCAGCAGCAGCCCGGTGTGGCGCAGCATGCGCCGGGCGTACTCGGCGAGCCGCTGCGGGTTTCGGGCACCCTCGACCACCAGGGAGTGGCCCATGCTGAACGTCGCGACGAAGAGCGTGGAGGCGATGACGAAGGCCAGCGAGTAGTAGGCGCTGCCCCTCGGGCCGAGCTGAGCCAGCACGATCAGCGGAACGGCGCTGTAGCTCGCGAAGCTGAAGAGGTTGCCGAGGTAGTCGGCGCCGGCCCAGCGCAGGACGCGCTGGGGCGGTTCGGCGTCGACGTCGGCGGCCGCCTCGTGGACCGGAACGGCCCGGCGGAACAGCACGACGTTGGCCAGGGCGATCGAGATGACCATGGCGACCGACCAGGCCACCAATATGCCGGTACCGACGGCGAGTGCCGCGCAGGTCGCGAGCAGCACGGCCTTGGCGACCGCGAAGACGGCGTTCTCGCCGAGCACCCAGCCGGTGCAACGGGTGCCGGTGAGCGCTCCGTCCTGGAGGACGAAGATCGCGTAGCCGGCCGTGGCGGCGACGAAGGAGACCGCGAGCACCGGGGAGTGCAGGTAGCGCAGGTTCGGGGCGACCACCGGGATCAGCAGCAGGAAGCCGACCGCGACGAGGGCGCTGCAGCCGGCGCTGATCGCGTAGCACCGCAGCACCAGGTGCCGGGTGTGCCGCCCGGCGGCGGGGACGAACCGCACCAGGGCGTCCCCGAGGTTGAGGCTGCCGAGGGTGGCCAGGAACATCGCGGCGGACAGGGCCGCGTAGCTCCGTCCGACGGCCTCGACGCTGTAGTAGCGGGTGGCGAGGATCCAGAAGAACGCGCCGAGCCCGGCTGCGACGATCGAACTCGCGGCCAGCACGTGCCCGTTGTGCATCAGGGAGTCCGCACGCAGCCGCTCGGCCGCCGCCCGGACCCGGGCGCGGAGCAGGGCGGGGTAGGAGCACTCACAGGGCAGCGCCACCGGGCAGGAGCAGGACCGTACGGAGGTCGCCCGCTGCTTGGACCGGTTGTGGTCGAGGATGGACATCACGGCCTCGCCGAGGTGTCGGCCCGGTGCTGCACCCGCATGCTGCGCAGGTAGCAGAGCGGCCCGTAGAGCAGGCCGAGGAGCTCCATCCGCCCGAGGTGGGCCATCAGCGGGTCGCGGCGCTGTCCGGTCGGGGTGCCCCGGCGGAGGGTCTGCCGGACCCCGCGCGGCACCCGGGCGAGCAGGGCGGCCAGCAGTCTCGGCTGGTGCCGGGTGGCGGCGGCCAGGTAGGCGCCGAAGCCGATGCCGAAGCCGAAGACCTGGGTGGTCAGCGCCTCCATGGAGCGGCGGTGGGGGTGCCAGACCAGGGCGTCCGGCCGGTACACGACGGTGTGGCCGGTGGTGAGGACCTGGAGGAAGGAGAGCAGGTCCTCGCCGCCGCGCGCCGGCGTACCGGTGCTGGTCGCGGGGTCGAAGCCGCCGATCGAGCGGAGCAGGCCGGTGTGGAAGGCCATGTTGGCCCCGGTGCCGAGCCGGCCGGTGGCGAAGGGGAAGAGCGGGTCGTCACCGGGGTCGTGCAGGGACCAGCTGCGGACGGTGAAGCCCTTGGCGTAGCCGCAGTACTGCTCCAGCGCGATCTGCGCCCGGGTGTCCAGTTCGGCGGGCAGCACCAGGCCGGTCACGCAGCCCACCCCCGGGACCGAACGGAAGCCCTCGACCAGCGCCGCCGCCCATCCGGCGTCGATCAGGAGGTCGTCGTCGGCGAAGGCACAGATCTCGCCGCGGGCCACGGCCAGTCCGCGGTTGCGCGCCCGGGCCAGGCCGGGCACCGGCTCGTGCAGGTAGCGGACCCGGTCGGAGTAGCGGTGCCGGACGAGCAGTTCGGTGGCCCGGTCCGAGGGCGCGTTGTCGACCACGATCACCTCGATGTGCCGGTAGGTGCCGGTCAGGAGGGCGTCCAGGGAGCGCGGCAGCAGGTCGGCACGGTCGTGCGTGCAGACGACGACGCTCACCAGCGGGGTGCCGGCCGCCTCGGCCGGCGCCGTCGACGGGCTCCCGGTCGACGTGCCGGGGAGCGGCGCCGGCGGGTCCAGGTCGCGGGCCGCCGCGGCGGACAGGGCCCGGCACAGGGCGCCCGGGTCTGCGGCGTCGGCTTCGGCGGTCAGCAGGCCCAATGGCTGCCCGTGATGACGGATCAGTGCCAGGACCCGGCCGTGCGGGGAGAACACCTCGCCCCGACCGGGGCGGTGCAGCTCGTCCGGGCGTTCGAGGGACAGTTCGGCGACCGCGACGGGCGCGGGCGGCAGGGCGATCGGAACAGTCATGACAGCCGGCCTCCAGCCTGGTGTCCGACCCGACCCCCGGCCCTGGGGCGGCGCTGTTGCCAGACGGTGAAGAGGTAGCAGAACGGGCCGTACAGGAGTCCCCGGCGCTCCAGCTTCCGGAGCCGGCGCAGGGTGTCGCCGTCGACCGGGCCGGTCCGAGGGCCGACCCGATGGGTGACGTGCCAGCGCCACATGCCGTAGGGCAGCCGGCGCAGGAGCTCGGCGAGCAGGCTCGGCCGGTGGGAGATCGCTGCCGCCAGGTAGGCGCCGAACCCGACCCCGAAGCCGCTCACCTGAGTGGCGAGCGCCTCCATGGTCCGTCGGTGCCGGTGCCAGATGATCGCATCGGGCTGGTAGGCCACGGTGTGCCCGGCGGTCAGCACCTGCTGGAAGGAGAGCAGGTCCTCGCCGCCCCGGGAGGGCGTTCCGGTGCCGGTGGCCGGGTCGAAGCCCCCGACGGCGCGGATGACGTCGGTGCGGAAGGACATGTTGGCCCCCATGCCGAAGCGGCCGGCGGAGAAGCGGACCAGCGGGTCGTCCGGCGGTTCCCGGAGCGACCAGCTCCGGGCGGAGAAGCCGCGGGTGGGACCGTTGTACTGCTCCAGGACGAACTGCGCCCTGGTGTCGAGCTCGGCGGGCAGCACCAGCCCGGTCACGCAGCCGATCCGGTCGTCCGACGTGAAGGCGTCCACCAGGGCGCTCACCCAGCGGTGGTCGGCGATGGCGTCGTCGTCCGTGAAGGCGCAGATCTCGCCGCGTGCGGTCGCCAGGCCCCGGTTGCGGGCCCGGGACAGGCCGGGCAGCGGCTCCCGCACGTACCGGACGCGGTCCCCGTAACGGGACCGGACCAGGTTCTCGGTGCTGTCGTCCCTGGGGGCGTTGTCCACCAGGATCACCTCGGTCACCGGGTGCCCGAGCCGCACCAGCGAATCCAGGCAGCTCGGGAGCATCTCGTCCCGGTCCCGGGTGCAGACGATCACGCTGACCGTCGGGTTGCCCGCAGGCACCCGGGCGCGTCCGACCCGACCAGGGCGCGCCGCGGGTGTCGCGGTGGACAGGGCGGGAACGGGGAGTTCCCGGTAGGCGGCGTCGACCAGCGCCCGGCGCAGCGCGGCGGTGTCGCCGGCGGTTCCGGTGGCCGTGACCAAGCCGAGCGGGTGTCCGTGCAGCCGCACCAACGCCAACACGCGGCCGATCGGGTCGACGACACCGGTCCCGCCGGGCAGGCGCAGCCCGCTCGACTCGTCCAGGTCCAGCTCGACGACACGGACGGGGGTGTAGAGCGACTCGCGGACGGCAGTGCGCGGGCAGGCAGCTGCGGTGCGCCGGTCGGTGCCATTCATCAGCGCTCCCCCACGGGGGCGGCCGTCGAGGACCGGGCGCCGGGACGCTCGGAGATCAGGGTCCTCAGCACCCGGCGGCCGTCGGAGACGGCGTGCAGGTGGGAGCGACCACTGCGGCGGGGGAGTTCCAGGCTCGGCACCTCGGCGATCCGCAACCCGGAACGCAGCGCGTGCGCGATCATCTCGGCCTCGATCTCGAAACCGGTGGAGCGCAGGTCCAGGGCATCCAGGAAGGAGCGGCGGAAGGCACAGTAGCCGTAGCACAGGTCGGTGAGACTCGCGTCGTAGAGCCGGTTGACGACGGCGATGAGGGCGCGGTTGCCGAGCGAGCGGACCCGCGTGAAGTCGAGCGATCCGCCGCCGGCGATGCAGCGCGAGCCCTTGACGAAGTCGTAGCCGTGGTCGAGGAAGTGCAGGTAGTGCGGGATCTCGCCGGGCCACATCGACCCGTCGGCGTCCATCATGACGACGTACTCGCAGGTGGCGGCGGCGAAGCCGGTGCGCAGGGCGTTGCCCTTGCCGGGGCCGCTCTGCACGACGCTGCGAACGGTCGGCAGGCAGTGCTTGGCCATCGGGACGGTGGCGTCGTCGGACTCGCCGTCGACCAGGATGACCTCGTCGACGCAGGGCGGGATCTGCTCGAAGACCCAGGGGATGTTGCGGGCCTCGTTGTGGGCGGGGACGACCAGGCTGACCGTGTGGGTCGTGGTGACGCGGTCGCCGGAGCGGCGCATCGGCCGGCGCTGGGCGCCCCGGTCTCCGGCCCGCCGGTGCGGGTGGCCGTTTTCGGTGTGGTCGGGAACCTGTCCGGCGTACGGGTACCGGACGGCGTCGGGCGGCATGGTGGTACTCATCGAGGGCGGCCTCTCGGAGGGAGGCGGCGGGCGGGCGCCGGACGCGGCGCGGCCCCTGGCCTGGGTGAACGGGCGACGGGCGCGGACGGATTCACGCAGGAAGCCCGGGGGAAGCCCGTGGAAGGGCTGCCGACGGGCGACGGGCGCGGACGGATTCACGCAGGAAGCCCGGGGCGAGCCCGTGGAAGGGCTGCCGAATACGAACGGAGAGCGCTGTGGCGGCCGATTCGGGGGTGCGCACCGCCGGGCTCTCACGGCGCCTGGGCGCCGCTCGTACGGACTGGCGAAGTACCACCACACCCTCGGGTGCGGGGTGCGCCAGGGCTTCATCGTCTGCCAGTACGGACAGTCACGTCAAGGGGGTTTTAGTCGGGTTTTACCGTAACTTCGGATGACTTTTGGTGACAGTAGGTCACCAGGCCCTCGACGGCGCGGCTCAGCCCTCGACGGGACGACCCTTCGGCTCCTCCACGATCCGGCGGGCGATCTCGGCCGGCCGCACCGGGCGGCCGAAGTGCCAGCCCTGCGCCCAGTCGCAGCCCATGGTCCGCAGCCGCTCGGCGTCCTTGGCGGTCTCCACGCCCTCGGCGGTGACGTTCAGCCCGAGCGCGTGCGCCATCGACACCAGGCCGCTGACGATCCGCCACCCGGTGGACTCGTCCTTCCCCGGTTCGTGCAGGTCACCGACGAAGGACCCGGCGATCTTCAGCCCGGAGACCGGGAGGTCGCGCAGGTAGGCGAGGTTGGACCAGCCGGTGCCGAAGTCGTCCACGGCCAGCGACACCCCGAGGTCGACCAGACCGTGCAGACTGCGCAGCGCCTCGTCCTCGGGTCCGACCACGGTCGACTCGGTGATCTCCAGCTGCAGCCGGGCCGGGTCCAGTCCGGTGCCGTCCAGGATCCGGGCGAGGTCGGCGACCAGCCCGGCGTTGCGGGCCTGACGGACCGCCAGGTTGACGTTGAGCTGCGGCGCGTCGTCGCCGAACCGCTTGATCCAGTCCGCGGCCTGACCGCACGCCTGCTCCAGCACCCAGCGGCCGAGCGGCATGATCAGCCCGGTCTCCTCGGCGGTGGTGACGAACTCGTCCGGGCCGAGCACGCCCAGCTGCGGGTGACGCCAGCGCACCAGCGCCTCGACGGCGGCCAGCCGGCCGTCCGCCAGCCGGTAGAGCGGCTGGTAGTCGATGAAGAACTCGCCGCGGTCGAGGGCGGCGGGCATCCGCACCGACACCGCGTAGCGGCTGACCGCGCGGGCGTTCTCCTTGGGGTCGAACAGCGTCCAGCGGCCGCGGCCCGCCTCCTTGGCGCGGTACAGCGTCAGGTCGGCGGCGCGGACGGCGGCGCCCGGCGTGGTGGTGGACACCCGCCGCTCCAGCACGCCGACGCTGGCGCCCACGGCGAGCTTGTGGTCGCCGATCAGCACCGGCCCGGCCAGCGCCGCGAGGACGGTCTTCGCGGCGGCCACCGCCTCCTTCTCGCCCCGGCACTTCTCCAGCAGGACGACGAACTCGTCGCCGCCGAGCCGGGCCACCAGGTGCCCGAGCGGCGTGAGGGCGGCCTTCAGCCGGGCGGCGACGGCGGACAGCAGCTGGTCCCCCATGTCGTGGCCGAGGCTGTCGTTGACCACCTTGAAGCCGTCGAGGTCGACGTAGCAGAGCCCGAAGCGGGCGCCCGGCTCCGGGTCCTCGAACAGCTTCTCCAGCCGCTCGAAGAAGGCCGCCCGGTTCGGCAGGCCGGTCAACGGGTCGTGGGTGGCCTGGTGGCGCAGCCGCTCCTGGAGCCGGTAGCGGTCGGTGACGTCCTCCAGCATCGCCACCTGGTACTGCGGGGTGCCGTCGTCGTCGCGGATAAGCGAGACGGTCAGGTGGGTCCAGACCACCTCGCCGTCCTGGCGGTAGTACGGCTTGTCGAACTGGAAGTACTCGCGCTTGCCGCTGATCAGCTCCTCGTACGCCTCCCAGACGCCCGGGGTGTCCTCCGGGTGCACCAGGTCGCCGACCCGGCGGCCGATCATGTCCGCGGGCCCCGCGCCGAACAGCTCCTGCAGGGCCTTGTTGACGGCCAGGATGTTGCCGTCGGTGTCGCCGATGCCGATGCCGATCGCGGCGCTCTCGAACAGCGCGCGGAACCGCGCCTCGGAGGCGCGCAACGCCCGCTCGGCCTCCCTGCGGGCGGCGTCCGCGGCGGTACGGATCGCCTCCTGCTCGCGCAGCGTGCGCTCCCGCAGGGCGGCGGCCCAACCGGAGGCGAACGCGCCGGTCAGGGCGGGACCGCGGTCGTCGGTGAGCGACTGCGCCTGGAGCAGCTCGACCGCCCTGGCCAGCAGCACCGGGTCGGTGAAGTGCGCGTCGACCAGCTCGGCGCCGGCCTGCGCGGCCAGCTGCGGCTCGAACGGCGCCTCCTCCTGGGCGCGGTGCAGCAGGGCGGCGGTGCGGGCGACCAGGCGGTTGAGCAGGCCGGGGTGGACGACGATGCCGTGATCGGCGGAGAGCAGCCGGGACCAGTCCTCGTGGAACCGCTCGGCACTGCCGGCGGGGATCGCGGTCATGTCCGCACCCCCGCTGCCCGGGCGCGCGACGGGCCGGGGCGGGTGCCGGTGCCGGTTTCGGCGCGGGTGGCGATGCAGAGTCCGGTGCCGGTTCCGGTTCCGGTGCCGGTGGCCGCGCAGGACCGTCCGGCCGCCGCCCGGTGCGGTGCCCGGCCGTCGGTCTCCCGCCCGCTGCCTCCACTCAAGGGCGGAACCCCACGCCAGCCACCCCGGTCATCCGCTCGGGGTGCTCACCGACCGACTCCGGCTGGTCCGGGCGCCACTGCGGCAGATAGACCACGCCCGGCTCGACCAGCTCGAAGCCGTCGAACATCGTGGTGATCTGCTCGCGCGTGCGCATGGTCAGCGGGGTCGGCGTCATCCGGTAGAGCTTCTGGTGGTCCTCCGCCTGGTCGGGGCGGCCCTCCAACGAGGCGTGGGAGAGGACCAGGGCGCTGCCGGGCGGCAGCACGTCGCGGATCGCGCCGATCAGCTTCCACGGGTCCTCGGCGTCGCTGACGAAGTGCGCCACGGCCACCAGCAGCACGCCGACCGGCTCGCCCTCGGCCAGCAGCCCTGCCACCTCGGGGCGGGCCAGCAGGTCGTCGACGTCGCGCAGGTCGGCCTGGACGACGGCGCAGGCCTGGTCCCCCTCCAGCAGCAGGCGGCTGTGCGCGACGGCGACCGGGTCGCGGTCCACGTAGACGACCTCCGCCTCGGGGCGGATCGCGCGGGCGATCTCGTGCACCGCGCCGAAGGTCGGGATGCCGGAGCCGATGTCCAGGAACCGGGTGATGCCCTGCTCCGCGAGGAACGTCACCGCGCGGCGCAGGAAGGCGCGGTTGGAGCGCATGATCTGCGGCAGCTCCGGCCACAGGGCCAGCGCCTTGCGGGCCATCTCCCGGTCGACCTCGAAGTTGTGCGAGCCCCCCAGGTAGTAGTCGTAGACCCGCGCGGCGTTCGGTTTGTCCAGGTCCGTACCCTCCGGTACCCAGCTCGGTCGCCGCATGCCTGTGACTCCTTCACTCCGGTCAGGGGAGGCAGTGCCGCACGGACACTCCTGTGACAACTGAGACTACAAGCACAGAAGATCCTCCTCCGCACCCCGAACGGGTGCAAGCGGAGTGCCGGGCTCCTGGCCGCCGACAGGCCGTACGGCCGGTGGGGGCGGGCCGTGGGGCCGGTGCCGGCGGGCCGTGGGCGAGTCGAGTCGGCGGGGCGCGTCGGCTGGGCGCCGTCGGCATGTCGCGTCGGCATGTCGCGTCGGCGCGCCGACCGGGTCGCGGGCGGGCCGGACACTCCTGCGGTGCGCGGGGGCGCCGGCGCGTCCCACAATGAGCATGATGACCGGAGCCATCGAGGACTACGCCCTCATCGGCGACCTGCAGACCGCCGCCCTGGTGGGCCGGGACGGATCGGTCGACTGGCTCTGCCTGCCCCGCTTCGACTCCCCCAGCTGCTTCGCCGGACTGCTCGGCGACCAGCGCCACGGCGCCTGGCGGCTCGCCCCGGCCGGCGCCGCCGAGTGCCACGCCCGCCGCTACCGGGGCGACAGCCTGGTGCTGGAGAGCGAGTGGCAGGCCCCCGACGGGCGGGTGCGGATCACGGACTTCATGCCGCAGCGCGGCCAGGGCGGACAGCGCGACCCCCAGCTGATCCGGATCGTCGAGGGCCTCGACGGCACCGTCCCGATGCGCGGCACCCTGCGGCTGCGCTTCAACTACGGGCGGATCGACCCCTGGGTGCGGCGCACCGAGCACCACCGGGTCGCCGTCGCCGGGCCCGACTCCGCCTGGCTGCGGGTGCCCGCCGGCGTCCACACCTACGGGCTGGACGGCGTCACCACCTCGGAGTTCACCGTCACCGCCGGGCTGCGCGTCCCCTTCGTCCTCACCTGGCAGCCCTCCCACCTGGCCTCCGCGCCGCGCACCGACCCCGAGCGGGCACTGCTCGCCACCCTCGAGCGGTGGCAGAACTGGGCATCCGGCTGCCAGTACCAGGGCGAGTGGCGGCCGGCCGTACTGCGCTCACTGCTCACCCTCAAAGCCCTCGCCTACGCCCCCACCGGCGGGATCGTGGCGGCCGCCACCTCCTCCCTGCCGGAGCGGATCGGCGGCCTGCGCAACTGGGACTACCGGTTCTGCTGGCTGCGCGACTCGTCGATGACGCTCTCCGCCCTGCTGCGCGGCGGATTCCGGGAGGAGGCCGCCGCCTGGCGCCGCTGGCTGCTGCGCGCCATCGCCGGCGGCCCCCGGCACGTCCAGGCCGTGTACGGGGTCGCCGGGGAGCGGGTGCTCGGCGAGACCACCGCCGACTGGCTGCCCGGATACGAGGGTTCACGGCCGGTCCGCTTCGGCAACGCCGCCGTCGACCAGCTCCAACTCGACGTCTACGGCGAGGTGGTGGACACCCTCCACCTCGCGCTGCTGGCCGGACTGCCGATGGAGCGGCACGTCTGGACACTGCTGCGCTCACTGATGAACCACCTCGAACAGCACTGGCGCGAGCCGGACGAAGGGCTGTGGGAGGTCCGCGGCGGGCGGCGGCACTTCGTCCACTCCAAGGTGATGTGCTGGGTGGCCGCCGACCGCGCCGTCCGGCTCGCCGAGGCCACCGGGCTGCCCGCGCCGGTCGACCGTTGGCGGGCGCTGCGCGACTCCGTCCACGCCGACGTCTGCGCGAACGGTTACGACCGGCGGAGCGGCGTGTTCGTCCAGCACTACGGCGGACGGGGGCTGGACGCGGCCACGCTGTTCGTGGTCAAGAGCGGCTTCCTGCCGCCCGACGACCCCCGGGTGGTACGCACCGTGGACGCCGTCCGGGACGAGCTCGACCACGGCGGGCTGGTGCGCCGCTACCGGGCCGGGCCCCACGGCGACGGGCTGCCGGGCGGCGAAGGCGCCTTCCTGGCCTGCTCGTTCTGGCTCGCCGACGCGCTCGCCGCGACGGGGCGCACGGACGAGGCACGGGCGCTGTTCGCGCGGGTGGTCGGGCTCGCCAACGACCTCGGACTGCTCTCCGAGGAGTGGGATCCGTACGCCGGGCGTCAACTCGGCAACACACCACAGGCGTTCAGCCACGTGGCGCTGGTCAACACCGCCTTCACGCTGGCCGAGCCGCGGTAGCGGCGGGCCGGAACGCGGCCGGCCGGAACGGGGGCGGGCGGAACGGGGGCGGACGAGGTGGGGCGACGGTCGGGTCGGGGTGACGGTCGGGTCGGGGTGACGGGGTGCCGGGCTAGGGTGGGCTCGTGGATCCCAACCACTACCGGTTCCGGGGCGAATGGCGGCTCGCGGCACCGGCGCCCGCGGTCTTCGCCGCGCTGGAGGACGTACGGAGCTATCCGCTGTGGTGGCCCGAGGTCCGCGAGGTCAGGCCGGCCGGGGAGGACTCCGGCGAGGTGGTGGTGCGCGCCCTGCTGCCGTACCGGCTGGTGATCGGCCTGGAGACGCGACGGCGCGACCCGGCCGCCGGCGTCCTGGAGGCGGTCATGCGGGGCGACCTCGTCGGATGGTCGCGCTTCACGGTGCGGGCGGTCGGCGCGGGCCCCGACGGCGCGGGCGGGGGCGACAGCGCAGGTGGGGGCGGCAGTCGGGTGCTGTTCGAGGAGGACAGTCGACCCGGGAAGGCGCTGCTGCGCCGACTCGCCCTGCCGCTGCACCCGGTGTTCCGGGCCAACCACGCCGTGATGATGCGTCGGGGGCGGCGCGGCCTGGCGGCGTACCTGGCGAGCGGGCCGGGCGGCGGTTCACCGCTGACGGGCGACAGCTGACGGGCGACAGCTGACAACTTTCAGCAGACAGATGACAGCTGACAGATTTCGAAATCTGTCAGCTGTTTGTTGTCATCTGTCTGCTGTCAGCTGTCTGCTGTTCGCTGTCATCGGTCAGTTGTCCGCTGCCATCCGTCCGCCGTCACCCCTCGCCCTCATCCCTTCGTCTCCGGGAACAGCCACCGCCGCAGCGCCCGCGTCACCACCGGCAGTGCCGCGTACGTCATCAGCAGGCTGATCAGCGGCGCGGTGACCAGCGGCCGGACGGCCACCGGCAAGCCCGTCAGGTGCGGCCCGATCACGATCGTGGAGACCACGACCAGGGGCGAGATGGCGACCGTGGAGGCGACCGCCATCTTCCAGCGCACCGGCGGTCGGCGCTGCGCGGCGCCCGGGGTGGTGGCGAACCAGCCCTCCATCCCGTGGATCTCGTGCCGGTGCACCTCGTGGTGGTGGCCGTCCGCCTTGGCGAAGCAGGCCGCCCGCACCGGGGAGGTCTGCCAGGAACGGAACGCCTCGGCGTCCCGGAAGTGCAGCAGCAGGTGCCAGGGCTCACCCGGGCCGGAGGGGCGCAGCAACCCGGTGCCGAGGTTGCCGGCGTGTTCCGTGGCTGCGGCGAGGATGCTCTTCGCCCACAGCTCGAAGGCCTCCTCGTAGCCCGGCTCCACCCGCCGCGCCACGAACAGGGTGAACTCCTCGGCCTGCCCGTCCTGCTCCCCGACCGCCCCCTGCGCCGTCGCCGCCATCCGCGCCACCCTCTCCCCCGTACGTCCCCGTGTGTGCGGCCGCACGTCCGACCGGCCGCGAGCCGCGGGGCAGCCTACGGGCCGTCCGGTGTTCCGCCCACCGGTGCCCGAACCGTGGGACGCGGCGGCCGCACCGGGGCTAGCGTGGCCGGAGCGTCCCGCCGCACCGGAGGCCCTCCCATGACCGCCACCCCCGCCACACCTCCCGGCCCCACCGCGCCTCCGACCGCCACGTCTCCGACCGCCACCGGCGACGACGGTTTCGACTTCATGTCCCCGTTCAGCCGCACCGGCACCGGCAGCAGCAAGTGGGCCCGCACGGGCGGCACCCCCGGGGTGATCCCGATGGGCCTCGCCGACATGGACCTCCCCGGCCCGCCCGCTGTCGCCGAGGCGCTGGAGCGCCGCGCCCGGCACCGGGCGTACGGGTACACGGTGTGCGACCCGGCCGGCCGCTCGCTGGTGGCCGACTGGTACCGCGCCCGGCACGCCGTCGAGGTGGATCCGGACTGGGTGCTGCTGCTGCCCTGCGGTCCGCGCACCGCGCTGCGCCTCCTGCTGGAGACCGTGCGGCCGCAGGCGCCCGTGCTGTTCCCCACCCCGGAGTGGAGCGGCTTCGCCCAGATCTGCCGCGCCGCGGGCCTCCCGCACCTGGAGCTGCCGCTGCACCTCGGCCCGGGCGGGTACCGCATGCCGCGCGGCCCGTTCCCCAGCCCGGCCGGCGCCGTGCTGCTGAGCAGCCCGCACAACCCGTCCGGCACGGTGTGGCCGAGCGGCTCCGTGCGCGGCCTCGCCGGCTGGGCGGCGGACAGCGGCGCCCTGCTGATCTCGGACGAGGTGCACGGCGACCTCACCCACCCGGGTGCCAGGCACCCGGTGGCCGTCACGACCGCCCGTCCGGAGGACCGGCACCACGTCGTGACGCTCAACTCCGTCGGCAAGACCTTCAACTGCTCCGGCCTGCCCAGCAGTTTCGCCCTCGTCCCGGACCCCGCCCTGCGCACCCGGTTCACCGACACCATGGCCGGTTTCGGCCTCTGGGAGGGCGGTCTGCTGGAGCAGACCGTGCAGCGGGCCGCGCTGCGCGAGGGCGGCCCGTGGCTGGACGCGCTGCTCGCCCACCTCGTCACCGCCCGCACCCGGCTCACCGACCGGCTCGGGTCCGCCGTCCGTTCGGCCCCGCGGGCCTCCTACCTGCTCTGGCTGGATGCCGCCGCCCTCGGCCTGCCGCTCGACTCCGCCCGGCAGGCGCTGCTGGAGCGCTGCGGCCTGGAGTCCTCCGACGGCGCCGACTTCGGCCCCGGCGGTCACGGTTCGCTGCGGTTGAACTACGCCCTGCCGGGCTCGGTGCTGGACACCGTCCTGGCGCGGCTGGAGCGGCTCGACCTCCGGTAGAAACGGCCGCCGCGGACGGTCGGCGCGGGCACCCGAGGATCGCCGCCGCGGACCGCCGGTGACCACGGCATGTGCCCGGGTCACGCACGGCGGGTGCACGCCTCGCACATGTCCTCCCCAAACCCCCGCCTCACCCGTTCGCCACACCCCTGACCTGCAGAAACGAACGTTCACACGATATTTGCGGAGCGCCACCGCATGCTCCGTAGCAGACTGGGCAGGGTAGACCGGGCCGCAATCGTGATCCCGAGGATGGTGAGTCCGGTGATACCGATATCCCACACCACTCCGCCCGACCGGCAGAGCGCAGCACCGCCCCCGACGGGGGTGACCCCGTTGACCGAATCGGGGGCGCGCAGCCACGTGTCGGGCGTCTGTTTCAAGATCGGACCGCCTCGACTGGTGGGCGTCGAGGTCGAGTGGTTCGTCTATGACGACCGATGTCCGACCCGGCCCGTCCGGCCGGAACTGCTCCATGCCGCGCTGGAGTCGCTGCCCCTCGGCGGCGCCGACGGCACCTCGCTCCCCTCCGGTTCGCGCCTCACGCTCGAACCCGGCGGTCAGGTAGAGCTCAGCTCCCCACCCGCCACCGGCCTCGTGGCCTGCGTCGACGACACCCGACGCGATCTGACCGCCCTGCGCGCCGCCTTCGCGGCGCAGGGCCTGCGACTCACCGGCACCGGGACGGACCCACTGGCCCGGCCCCGACGGATGGTGCTGGACCACCCCCGCTACCTCGCGATGGAGCGCTTCTTCGACTCCGCCGGGCCCTGGGGCCGGATCATGATGACGGGCACCGCGTCGGTGCAGGTGTGCCTGGACGCCGGCGACGCGGACGGCCCGCACGCCGTGGACCGCCGCTGGCAGCTGGTCCACCGGCTGGGCCCGGTGCTGATCGCCGCCTTCGCCAACTCCCCGCTGCTGGACGGCAGGCCGACCGGCCACCGGTCGACCCGGCAGACCGTCTGGTCCCGGATGGACCCGACCCGCACGCTGGCCCCGGAGCCGGATCACGGCGACCCGCGCGAGGCCTGGGCGCAGTACGTGCTGGACGCCGAAGTGCTGTGCGTGCAAAGGCCGGAGGGCCTTCCGTGGACCGCGCCCCCGGGGCTGACCTTCCGTGACTGGATCCGCGGCGCGGGCGAACGCCCGCCCACGCTGGCCGACTTGGACTACCACCGCACCACCCTCTTCCCGCCGGTGCGCCCGCGCGGCCACCTGGAGCTGCGGATGATCGACGCCCAGCCCGGGGACGGCTGGATGGTGGTCGCCGCGTTGGTGACCTCGCTGCTCGACGACCCGCTGGCGGCCGACGCCGCGCTGGCCGCGTTGGAGTCGCTGGACTCCGCGGACCGGCGACAGGGGGCCGACGGTCCGCGACCGCCGCGCAGCGAGGTCTGGCGCCGCGCCGCCACGCTGGCGGTCGCCGATCCCGAACTGCGCCGCGCCGCCCTCACCTGCTTCGCCGCCGCCGACGCCGCACTGGGCCGCCTGCCCGGTGCCGGGCGGTTGCGCACCGCCGTCGCCGAGTTCGCCGAGCGCTACCCCGCGCGTGGCCGCTGTCCGGCCGACGACCAGCTGGACGCCCTGCGCTCCGGCACCCGACGCACTCCCACGGAGGAGGCCGCACCATGACCGACGTCCGACCGAACGGCCCGACCGCAGCCCCCACCGAGGAAGCCGGGACGGCCCGCGCCACCCGGGCGGCACGCGACGCCGGGGCACCGCGCGACACTCGGGCTACCCCCGACGTCGGGGCGGCCCGCGGCATCGAGGACCTGCGCGAGACCATCGCCGCCGAGCTGCTGGCCGCCCGGGCCCGGACCGCCGCGCTGACCGACTGCGTCGAGGACGGCGACCTCACCGCCCAGCACTCCCCGCTGATGTCCCCGCTGGTCTGGGACCTCGCGCACATCGGCAACCAGGAGGAGCTCTGGCTGCTGCGCAACGTCGGCGGACGCGACCCGATGCACCCGGAGATCGACGGGCTGTACGACGCCTTCCAGCACCCCCGCGCCGAACGCCCCGGCCTGCCGCTGCTGCCGCCGGCCGAGGCCCGGGCGTACTCCCACGAGGTGCGCGGCCGGGTGCTGGACATGCTCGCCGCCAGTCCGCTGGAGGGCGCACCGCTGCTGGAGGCCGGGTTCGCCTTCGGAATGATCGTGCAGCACGAACAGCAGCACGACGAGACGATGCTGATCACCCATCAGCTCCGCAAGGGCGAGCCGGCCCTGGCCGCTCCCGCACCGCCGCCCGCGCCCGCCGACGCGGCCGCGCTGCCCGCCGAGGTCCTCGTCCCCGCCGGTCCGTTCACCATGGGCACGGACACCGAGCCGTGGGCGCTGGACAACGAGCGTCCGGCCCACACCGTCGACCTGCCCGCCTTCCTGCTGGACACCACGCCGGTCACCAACGCCGCCTACCAGCGCTTCATCGCCGACGGCGGCTACGACGACCCGCGCTGGTGGACGCCGGAGGGCTGGGCGCACCGGCAGCAGGCGGGCCTGACCGCCCCGCTGTTCTGGCAGCACCGGGACGGCGAGTGGCTGCGCCGCCGCTTCGGCGTGGTCGAGCCGGTCACACCCGACGAGCCGGTGCTGCACGTCAGTTGGTACGAGGCCGACGCGTACGCCCGGTGGGCCGGGCGGCGGCTGCCGACCGAGGCGGAGTGGGAGAAGGCGGCCCGGCACGACCCGGCCACCGGCCGCTCCCGCCGCTACCCCTGGGGCGACGGGGCACCCGGCCCCCGGCACGCCAACCTCGGCCAGCGTCACCTGCGCCCGGCCGGGGCCGGCAGCTATCCGGAGGGCCAGTCCCCGTACGGTGTCCGGCAGTTGATCGGCGACGTGTGGGAGTGGACGGCCAGCGACTTCCGCTCGTACCCGGGCTTCCGGGCCTGGCCGTACCAGGAGTACTCGGAGGTCTTCTTCGGCCCCGAGTACAAGGTGCTGCGCGGCGGCTGCTTCGCGGTGGCGCCGGTGGCCTGCCGGGGCACGTTCCGCAACTGGGACTACCCGATCCGGCGGCAGATCTTCGCCGGGTTCCGTACCGCCCGCGACGCGGAGCGTGCCTGATGTGCCGTCACATCGCCTATCTGGGCGAGCCCGTGGCGCCGCAGGACCTGCTGGTGCACCCGCCGTTCGGGCTGTACCGGCAGTCCTGGGCGCCCCGGACGCAGCGGCACGGCACGGTCAACGTGGACGGCTTCGGCCTCGGCTGGTACGCGGACGGCGACGAGGTGCCCGCCCGCTACCGCCGGACCGGGCCGATCTGGGCCGACGAGACCTTCGCCGACCTCGCCCGGGTGGTCCGCACCCGCGTGCTGCTGGCCGCCGTGCGCTCCGCGACCGAGGGCTGCGCGGCGGGCGAGAGCGCGGCCGCGCCGTTCGCCGCCGAGCGCTGGCTGTTCAGCCACAACGGCGCGGTGGCGGGCTGGCCGGGCAAGCTGGACGCCCTGGCCTCGTTGCTCCCGCCGGCCGAACTGCTGGAGCTGGAGGCGCGCACCGACTCGGCCCTGCTGTGGGCCCTCACCCTGCACCGGCTGCGGGCCGGCGCCGGGCTCGGCGAGGCCCTGGCGGGCACCGTCGCGGACGTCGCCGCGCACACCACCGGGCGGCTCAACCTGCTGCTCACCGACGGGACCGCGATCGCCGCGACCACCTGGGGCGACACCCTGCTCCACCGGACCCTGCCGGGCCTCGGGACGGTGGTGGCCTCCGAGCCGTACGACGACGAACCCGGCTGGACACCCGTGCCGGACGGCTCGCTGCTGCTGGTCGACGGGCACGGCGCCACGGTCCGCCGGCTCCCGAGCCACTACTGACTCCCCACTCTCCCTTCATCTTCTGAACAGAGGAACCACCCTGTCATGGACACCTTCGAACTCACCCGACTGCTGCCCGCCGACCACTTCAGCACCGCGCTGCGCCACGACGTGCAGGACGGCCTGACCTCCGAACCCAAGCGGCTGCCGCCGAAGTGGTTCTACGACGCGCGGGGCAGCGAGCTGTTCGAGGAGATCACCCGGCTGCCCGAGTACTACCCGACCCGCGCCGAGCGGGCCATCCTGACCGCCCGGGCCGGCGAGATCGCGGCCGCCACCCGGGCCCGCACCCTGGTCGAGCTGGGCTCCGGCTCCTCCGAGAAGACCCGGCTGCTGCTGGACGCCCTGCGCGCGCTCGACACCCTGGAGACCTACGTCCCGGTGGACGTCAGCGAGAGCGCGCTGACCGCCGCCGGCTCCGCGCTCGCCGCCGAGTACCCCGGGCTGGCCGTGCACGGCGTGCTGGCCGACTTCACCGCCCGGCTCGGCCTGCCCCCGGAGGGCGGCCCCCGCCTGGTCGCCTTCCTCGGCGGCACCCTCGGCAACCTGCTGCCCGAGGAGCGCGCGGTCTTCCTGCGCGGCCTGCGCGCCGCCCTCGACCCGGGCGACTTCCTGCTGCTCGGCACCGACCTGGTCAAGGACCCGGCGGCGCTGGTCGCCGCGTACGACGACGCCTCGGGGGTGACCGCCGAGTTCAACCGGAACGTGCTCAACGTGCTCAACCGCGAGCTGGGCGCCGACTTCGACCCGGACGCCTTCGAGCACGTCGCGCTCTGGGACGCCGAGCGGGAGTGGATCGAGATGCGGCTGCGCTCGCTGCGCTCGCAGACCGTGAAGATCCCGGCCCTGAACCTGCCGGTGCACTTCGCCCGCGGGGAGGAGCTGCGCACCGAGGTGTCGGCCAAGTTCCGCCGCGAGCGGGTGGCCGAGGAGCTGGCGACGGCCGGGCTGCGGCTGAGCCACTGGTGGACGGACCCGCAGGGCCGCTTCGGGCTCTCGCTCTCCGCCCCGGCGTAGGCGGCACCGCCGGGCACCACCGGGAAGCCGGGGAGCCGTCGGGAGCCATGGGGAGCCGTCGGGAGCCGTCGGGAGCCGTCGGGAGCCGTCGAGGGAGCGTGCCCCGGCGGCACCGGCGGCCGTGGGGCCGGGCAGCTCAATTTGCTTGTTCACCTTACGAATTCTGGGAGCAGCGAGTGAGCCTCCTGGTGTACAAGACTTAAACGAATAAGGGTTACGATCTCGCTACCGAGCTCAGTGTTGAGTACCAGGAGTCAGATCGTGAGCGTCACCCAGAAGCCCTCCGGGGCGGTCGAGGCCCCCGCGCCCGGCCGCCTCGGCTTCGTCGTCTTCATCACCGCCGCCGCGGCCCTCGGCGGGTTCCTGTTCGGCTACGACAGCTCCGTGATCAACGGCGCCGTCTCGGGCATCCAGGAGAAGTTCGGCGTCGGCGACGGTGTGACCGGCCTGATCGTCTCCTCGGCCCTGCTGGGCTCGGCCGTGGGTGCGGCAGTGGCCGGCCGGTTCGCCGACCGCTACGGCCGCATCAAGGTCATGAAGGCGGGCGCGCTGCTGTTCGCGGTCAGCGCCGTCGGCTCGATGCTGCCCTTCTCCGCCTGGGACCTCGCCCTGTGGCGCGTCCTCGGCGGCGCGGCCATCGGCATCGCCTCGGTGATCGCCCCGACCTACATCGCCGAGGTCGCGCCGACCAAGTACCGGGGCCGGCTGGCCTCCTTCCAGCAGGCCGCGATCGTGCTCGGCATCGCGATATCCCAGCTGGTCAACTGGCTGCTGGCGCGGTCCGCCGGCGGCGACACCCGCGGTCAACTGCTCGGCCTCGAGGCCTGGCAGTGGATGCTGGGGATCTGCGTCGTCCCGGCCGCGGTCTACTTCGTGCTCGCCTCGGTCATCCCCGAGTCCCCGCGCTACCTGATCCAGGCCGACCGCCTGGCGGACGCCCGCAAGGTGCTCGCCGAGGTCGAGGGCGAGGGCGTGGACGCCGACGCCCGGATCGCCGAGGTCCAGGGGCTGATCGCCTCCGACCACCGTCCGCGCTTCCGCGACCTGCTCGGCGGCCGCTTCGGCCTGCTGCCGATCGTCTGGGTCGGCATCGGCCTGTCGGTCTTCCAGCAGCTGGTCGGCATCAACGTGATCTTCTACTACTCGTCGATCCTGTGGCAGTCGGTCGGCATCGACCAGAGCAACTCGCTGCTGATCAGCTTCGTCGGCTCGGTCATCAACATCCTCGGCACCGTGATCGCGATCGTGCTGGTCGACCGGATCGGCCGCAAGCCGCTCGCCCTGATCGGCTCGGTCGGCATGGCGGTCGCGCTCGGCACGGCCGGCTGGGCGTTCTCCTCGGCCACCGGCAGCGGCGACAACCTCACCCTGCCCGACCTGCAGGGCACCGTCGCCCTGGTCGCCGCCAACGCCTTCGTGCTGTTCTTCGCGATGTCCTGGGGCGTGGTCGTCTGGGTGATGCTCGGCGAGATGTTCCCGAACCGGATCCGCGCCGCGGCGCTCTCCGTCGCCGCCTCCGCGCAGTGGATCGCCAACTGGGTGATCACCGTCTCGTTCCCGTCGATGTCGCGGTGGAACCTGTCGGCGACCTACCTGATCTACGCCGCCTTCGCGGCGCTGTCCGTCCTCTTCGTGGCGAAGTACCTGAAGGAGACCAAGGGCGTCCGCCTGGAGGACATGGGCTGACAGCCGGACATCGGCTGATCCGACAGTCGGACCTTCGGCCCCCGCACCCTAGCGCGATCCGCGCGGGTGCGGGGGCCGAATCGTTCACTCTCTGCGGTGGACCGAGCACCTCCGGTACTCCTGTGCGGCAGGAGGGATGTGTCCTTGATCTTCAACCGGCTTCGCGCCCGCAGGACCGCAGCCGCCGCACCGACCGGCGGCTGCCCGTACGCCCACACCCACGCGCACCCGCACCCGCACCCGCAGGCCCACGGCGGCTTCTCGGACCCGGACGCGTTCCCGCAGAGCGTTCCGACGCCCCTGTCGCACCAACCGGACGCGCCGACGCTCTCGCTCCCGCTTCCGCTTCCGCTTCCGCCTTCGCCTTCGCCTTCGCCTTCGCTCTCACAGGATGCGCAGCAACTGCCGCCCGCACCACCGCCGTTCACCGACCCGGAGCAGGCCGCCGACTTCATCCGGCAGTTCCACCACGAGCAACCCGCCGCCGGGGCGCCGGAGCCGCGGCTGCGCGCCGTCCTCGACGAGATCGACCGCACCGGGAGCTACCGGCACACCCCCGCCGAACTCACCTACGGCGCCAAGCTCGCCTGGCGCAACGCCGCCCGCTGCATCGGCCGGCTCTACTGGCGCAGCCTGGTCGTCCGCGACCTGCGCCACCTCACCTCGGCCGACGACATCGCCGCCGAGTGCTTCGAGCACCTGCGGCTGGCGGGCAACGGCGGGCGGATCCGCCCGGTGGTGTCGGTGTTCGCCCCCGACCGTCCGGACCGCCCGGCCGCCCGCATCCTCAACCAGCAGCTGGTCCGCTACGCCGGCCACCGGGCCGACGGGCAGGCCGTCGGGGAGGTCGTCGGAGACCCGGCCGGCGCCGCGCTCACCGCCCGGGCCCGCGAACTGGGCTGGAAGTGCGCCGAGGACCGCTTCGAGGCGCTGCCGCTGCTGATCCAGGAACGGCCCGACGAGCGCCCCGCCTGGTACGAACTGCCGGACGACACCACGCTGGAGGTACCGCTCAGCCACCCCGAGCACGCCTGGTTCGCCGACCTCGGTCTGCGCTGGTACGCGGTGCCGGCGATCAGCGACATGACGCTGGAGATCGGCGGCATCCGCTATCCGGCCGCACCGTTCAACGGCTGGTACATGGGCACCGAGATCGGCGCCCGCAACCTCGCCGACGCCGACCGCTACGACATGCTCGGCACCGTCGCCGAGCGGCTGGGCCTGGACACCTCCAGCGACCGCACGCTGTGGCGCGACCGCGCGCTGATCGAGCTCAACATCGCCGTGCTGCACTCCTATCAGGAGGCCGGGGTGACGATCGCCGACCACCACACCGAGTCGGAACGTTTCCTCAGGCACGTCGCCCAGGAGAAGCGACTCGGCCGGGCGACCCCGGCGGACTGGAGCTGGATCGTGCCCCCGGTCTCGGGTGGGCTGACACCGGTCTACCACCGGTACTACGACCCGGTGGACCCGTCCCTGCGGCCGGCCTTCGTCCCGCGCGAGCCCTGGTAGCGCCCGGGTCCGAGGGCTGCGGGCGCTGGGCCGTGGACGCAGGGGCCGTGGACGCAGGGGTCGTGGACGCGGGGGCCGTGGACGCAGGTGCTGCAACCACGAGGCCTACGGGTGCGCGGGCTACGGCCGCGGGGCGAGACGCTCGAAGCGCAGGGCGAGCCCGTCGAGCAGGGCCTCCAGGCCGGTCTCGAAGGCGCCCTCGTCGACCGTCCCCCGGTGCCCGGCCAGCCGGTGGGCCTCGCCGAGGTGCGGGTAGTCGGCCGCGTCGTAGACCTCGGCGTCAGCCGGGAAGCCGGCCGCGAAGGAGGCCAGTGCGGAGCCGGTGACGAAGTACCGCATCAGTGCGCCGATCCTGGTCGCCTGGCCGCGCGGCCACCCGGCCTCGACCAGGTGCCCGAAGACCGCGTCGGCCAGGCGCAGCGCGTTCGGCCGCCGCCGCGGGCCCTGGGCGAGGACCGGGACGATGTTGGGGTGGGCGGCCAGCGCGGCGCGGTAGGACCGGGCCCAGTCGCGCAGTGCCTCCGGCCAGGGGGTCCCGAGAGGCCCTACGGTGTCGCGTTCCCCCGCCGCGCCGGCGGTTCCGGGCACCCCGGCGGTTCCGGCGCCCCCGGCTGTGCCGGACGCCCCGGAGGGCCCGAACATCGACAGGTCGACTTCGCCGATGACGCTGTCCACCACCGCGTCCAACAGCTCGTCCTTGGTGGCGAAGTGGTTGTAGAGCGAGGGTCCGCTGACCGACAGCTCGGTGGCGAGGCGGCGGGTGGAGAGGGCGTCCAGCCCCTCGTCGTCGATCAGCCGCAGAGCAGCGACGACGATGCGCTCGCGGCTGAGCAGCGGGGTGCGTGGGCGGGCCATCTCGGCGGCGTCCTCCGGTTCGTCCGGTCGGGTGTGGTGGGGACCGATTCTGGCAGGTGCCCCTTCCCAGCGCGGGCCGGGCGGGGCTACAGTCCCCCCATAAAACTTGCAGCGCTAGTTTAATCGGCCCGGACCTCCCCCCGGGCCTGGACACGGGATTCGGGAGCCGCCGTGAACCTGGAGTTGTCCGAGGAGCAGAGCGCCGTCCGGGACCTCGCCGCCGCCTTCACCGACCGCGAGATCGTGCCGTACGCCACCGAGTGGGACCGCGCCGAGTCCGTCGACCGCGCGATCGTGGGCAAGCTGGCGAAGGTCGGCTTCCTCGGCCTGACCATCCCCGAGGAGTACGGCGGCAGCGGCGGCGACCACCTCGCGTACTGCCTGGTCCTGGAGGAGCTCGGGCGCGGCGACTCGGCCGTGCGCGGCATCGTCTCGGTCTCGCTCGGCCTGGTCGGCAAGTCCGTCAACAGCTTCGGCACCGAGGAGCAGAAGCAGGCCTGGCTTCCCCGGCTCACCTCGGGCGAGGCCCTCGCCTGCTTCGCGCTCACCGAACCCGGCACCGGCTCGGACGCCGCCAACCTCACCACCCGCGCGGTGCGGGACGGCTCGGACTGGGTGCTCAACGGCACCAAGACGTTCATCACCAACGGCACCTGGGCCGACGTCGCCCTGGTCTTCGCCCGCACCGGCGGCGACGATCCCGAGCAAGGGGGCCACCGGGGCATCACCGCCTTCCTGGTCCCCACCGACCTGCCCGGCTTCACCCGCACCGAGATCCACGGCAAGCTCGGCCTGCGCGGCCAGGCCACCGCCGAACTCTCCTTCGAGGACGTCCGGGTGCCGGACGGCGAAGCCCGGCTCGGCGAGGTCGGCAAGGGGTTCACGGTCGCGATGGCCGCGCTGGCCAAGGGCCGGATGTCGGTCGCGGCCGGCTGCGTCGGCATCGCCCGCGCCTGCCTGGAGGCCGCGGTCCGCTACGCGGGCGAGCGCGAGCAGTTCGGGCGGCCGATCGCCTCGCACCAGCTCGTCCAGCAGCTGCTGGCCGGCATCGCCGTGGACGTCGAGGCGGCCCGGCTGCTCACCTGGAAGGTCGCCGACCACATCGAACGCGGCCTGCCGTTCGCCACCGAGTCCTCCGTCGCCAAGCTCTACGCGAGCGAGGCCGCCGTCCGGGCCGCCAACAACGCGCTCCAGGTGTTCGGCGGGTACGGGTTCATCGACGAGTACCCGGTCGGCAAGTACCTGCGCGACGCGCGGGTGATGACCCTCTACGAGGGCACCAGCCAGATCCACCAACTGCTCATCGGCCGCGCCCTCACCGGCGTCAACGCCTTCTGACACCCGTGAGAGCCCCCACCCCTTTCGTTAAGGAGCCCGACGACGTGCGTCCCGTCTACTTCGCCGCAGCCCGCCGCACACCCATCGGCCGGCTGCGCGGAGCGCTCGCCACGGTCCGCCCGGACGACCTCTCGGCCACCGTGCTGCGCGCCCTGCTCGCCGACGTACCCACCCTCGACCCGGCCCGGATCGACGACGTCTACTGGGGCGCCGCCAACCAGGCCGGCGAGGACAACCGCAACGCCGCCCGGATGGCCGTCCTGCTGGCCGGCCTGCCGGAGACCGTCCCCGGAGCCACCGTCAACCGGCTCTGCGCCTCCGGCCTGGAGGCCGTCACCCTCGGCGCCCGGGCGATCGGCTCCGGCGAGGCCGACGTGGTGCTCGCCGGCGGCTGCGAGTCGATGACCCGCGCCCCGTTCGTGCTGCCCCGCCCCGACGAGGCGCTGCCGCACCGGATGGAGACCTTCGACACCCGGCTCGGCTGGCGGCTCACCAACCCCCGGATGGCCGAGCTGCACGGGGTGCTCAGCATGGGCGAGACCGCCGAGGAGGTCGCCACCCGGTACGGCATCACCCGCGAGCGCCAGGACGCCTTCGCGCTGCGCAGCCACCAGCAGGCGGCGGCCGCCCGCAAGGACGGCCACTTCGACGCCGAGCTGATCCCGGTCCAGCGGCCGGACGGGGTGACGGTCGGCCGGGACGAGAGCATCCGGGAGGACACCAGCCTGGCGAAGCTCTCCGGGCTCAAGCCGGTCTTCCGGCCCGGGGGCACCGTCACGGCCGGGAACGCCTCGCCGATGAACGACGGCGCGGCCGGGCTGGTCCTGGTCAGCGAGGAGGCGCTGCGCGACCTCGGGCTGCAGCCGCTCGGCCGGTACGTGGCCGGCGCCTCGGCCGGGGTGCACCCGGACGTCATGGGCATCGGCCCGGTGCCGGCGACGGCGAAGGTGCTCGGACGGGCCGGCTGGACGCTCGCCGACCTGGAGACGGCCGAGCTCAACGAGGCCTTCGCCGCCCAGGCGCTGGCCTCCGCCGACGGCATCGGGTTCGACCCGGAGCAGGCCGACGAACTGGTCAACCCCAGCGGCGGGGCGATCGCCCTCGGCCACCCGCTGGGCGGCTCCGGCGCCCGGATCCTCACCACCCTGCTGCACCGCATGCGCCGGACCGGCGCCCGGCGCGGCCTGGCCACCATGTGCGTGGGCGTGGGGCAGGGTACGGCCGTGCTGGTCGAGAACGTCTGACAGCGGACAGGGACCACAGTCCGGAAGTACCAGAAGTACGAGAAGTACCAGAAATACGAGAAGTACAGAAGACAGCTGACAACCGACAGCTGACGGAGAACAGATGACGGATGACAGATGATGAAATCTGTCAGCTGTTCGCCGTCCTCCGTCGGCTGTCGCCACACACTCTTCCTTCCAAGGAGTTCACATGACCCGTTTCGCGGGGAAGATCGCCGTGGTGACCGGCGCGGCGCAGGGCATCGGTGCGGCCACCGCCCGCCTGCTGGCGGAGGAGGGCGCGACGGTCGCCGTGGTCGACCTCAGCGCCGAGCGGGCGGCCGGGACGGTCGCCGAGATCACCGCCAAGGGCGGCACCGCCCGGGCGTACGGCTGCGACGTGGCCGACTACGACGCGGTCGAGGCGGTGTTCGCGCAGATCGCGGCCGACCTGGGCGGGGTGCACATCCTGGTCAACAACGCCGGGATCACCCGGGACAACCTGTTCTTCAAGATGCCCAAGTCCGACTGGGACGCGGTGCTGACGGTCAACCTGACCAGCGCGTACAACTGCAGCCACGTCGCGCAGAGGTACATGGTGGCGCAGAAGTACGGGAAGATCGTCTCGCTCAGCTCGCGCTCCGCCCTCGGTAACCGGGGCCAGGCCAACTACGCGGCCGCCAAGGCCGGCATCCAGGGCCTCACCGCCACCCTGGCGATCGAGCTCGGTCCGTTCAACATCAACGTCAACGCCGTCGCCCCGGGCTACATCGCCACCCCGATGACCGCGGCCACCGCCGAGCGGGTCGGCAGCAGCGCCGGGGACCACCAGGCCGAGGTCGCCGCCCGCACGCCGCTGCGCCGGGTCGGACAGCCGGAGGAGATCGCGTCGGTGGTGGCCTTCCTCGCCAGCGAGGACGCCTCGTACGTCAGCGGACAGACCCTGTACGTCAACGGCGGCGCCCGCTGACCTGACGGCGGCTTACCCGACGCCGGTGAACTTGGTAAACTTGGCCAACACGGTGAAAACTGTGAAGACGATGCACGTTTGCTGACGGATAGTCAGTCGGCCGTTCCAGATGCGGGGTTACCTTCCCCTGGGACGGCCTTTACCTTTTCGCGTGGCCGAGCGTGACCATGCCCTTGATCGGACTACCCCACCAAATGACTATGGCATGATCATGTTGCAGTCGATGGGATGGCCGGACCGACCCGACCGGACCAGGTCGGGCCCGCGTCCCCCTCAAGGAGTCCCATGGGCAGCCCCGCTTCCCTCCGCCGCGCCCTGGCTCTGCTCGCCGTCGGGGCCACCGCCCTCACGGCCGGCACCGTCGCAGTACCGGCCGTCGGCACCGCGACCGCCGCCCCCTCGCACGACCTCGCGGGCGTCCACGTCCGCCCGGCCTCCTTCGGCCACCACAACATCCAGGCGCGCCCGGCGCCGCTGACCACCAGCCAGTGCGTCAGCCAGATCGGCATCCACTGCTACTCGCCGCTGCAGTACCGCGAGGCCTACAACCTCAACCCGCTGTACCAGCAGGGAGTCACGGGCAAGGGCCGCACGATCGTCATCGTCGACTCCTTCGGCTCGCCGACCATCCAGCACGACCTGGAGGTCTTCGACAAGCAGTGGGGCATCCCGGACACCAACGTCGAGGTGGTCAAGTGGGGCAACGTCCCCGTCTTCGACCCGACCAACCCCGACCACACCGGCTGGGCCGGCGAGACCACGCTGGACGTCGAGTACGCCCACGCGGTCGCCCCCGACGCGCACATCATCCTGGTCGAGACCGGCGTCGCCGAGACCGAGGGCACCACCGGCCTGCCCGAGATGATGGACGCCGAGAAGAGCCTGATCAAGCAGGGCCGCGGCGACGTCATCTCGCAGAGCTTCGGCGCCACCGAGAACACCTTCCCGGGCTTCGACAAGGGCGACTTCAAGTCGATCACCGACCTGCGCTACGCCTTCCAGGCCGCCGCCGACCGCAACGTCACCGTGCTCGCCGCCTCCGGCGACAACGGCGCCACCGACGCCAAGGAGAACGGCACCGACCTGTACCCGTACAAGGTCAACTCCTGGCCGTCCTCGGACCCGCTGGTCACCTCCATCGGCGGCACCCAGCTGACCCTGGACGACAGCGGCAAGCGCACCGCGGACGACAAGGTGTGGCACGACAAGTACGGCGCCGGCGGCGGTGGCGTCTCCGGCGTCTTCGAGCGCCCGTGGTACCAGGCCGGTGTCGCCAACGTCACCGGCAACCACCGCGGCACGCCGGACATCAGCATGAGCGCGGCCGTCGACGGCGGGGCCTGGACCTACGAGTCCTACGACCCGACCGCGGTCGGCTGGCACCTCACCGGCGGCACCAGCGAGGCCACCCCGATCTTCTCGGGTGTCGTCGCGCTCGCCGACCAACTCGCCGGCTACCGCCTGGGCCAGATCAACTGGCGCCTGTACGGCCTCAGCCTGCTCCCGAGCCAGTGGAGCGGCATCAAGGACGTGAAGGAGGGCGACAACGGCTGGAACGGCGTCACCGGCTACAACGCCACCGCCGGCTACGACCTCTCCAGCGGCCTGGGCACCATCGACGCCGCCAAGTTCGTCCACGCGATCGCCGGTCGCTGATCGGGTGTCGGCTCGGTCGGCCGGTCGGCCGGTCGCGGCTGACGGCCGATAGCTGACAAATGACAGCGGACAGCTGACAGATTTCGAAATCTGTCAGCTGTCCGCTGTTTTCTGTGCGCTGTCTTCTGTGCGCCGCTCCCCGTACGCCGCTCTCTGTACGCGCTTTCTGCCCCCAGCTGCCCGTCAGCCGGTGGCGGCCAGCTGGGCGAGGTAGCGCTCGGCGGCACGGAGCTTGCGGCCCTCCGGGCCCGGGAGGTAGGCGCGCAGCTCGATGATCTCCGGGGCGATGCGGATGGCCTCCGCGCGGTCGGTGATCGATCGCCAGCAGGCCTCCGCGTTGGTGGCCGCCTGCTGGGTCTCCGGATGGTCCGGGCCCTGCGAGCGGAGCAGCGTCAGGGCCACCTCGCGGTAGATCTCCGCGGCCTCGGCCGGGCGGCCCGCGAGCCGGCACACGTGCGCCCGGACCTGACGCACCTGGAGCACCGGCTCGGAGACGGCGCCGTGCTCGGAGATGGCCTCCAGTTCGAGGGCGAAGGCCAGGTCCGTCGCGGCGGCGTGGTCCCCCGCGTCGGCGCTGCGGACGATCCGTCCGATGACCTCGCGGTAGTCCGCGCGCGGCCGGCCCACGGCCGGGGCTTCGCCCGGCGCGGCGCCGGGAGCCTCCACCGGAGCGGGCGCAGCGTCGGTCGGCACCTCGTCCTGCGGGGCCTCGTCCTGGGGCACCTCGCCGTGGGGCACCTCGTCGTGGGGCATTGCGTCGTGGGGCACTGAGTCGGCAGACACGGCGTCAGCGGACGCCTCGTCCGTCGGCTCCGTCGGCACCTCGTCTGCGGGAACGTCGGCCGTCGGTTCGGCCTCGGTCGTCTCCTCCGACTCCGTGCCCGCTGCTTCGACGACGGCAACGTCGGCCTCCCCGGCCGTCGCCACGGCCTGCGCTGCCTCCGCGGTCGCCACCGCGTCCTCCACCGACGGGAGTTCGGGCTCGACGGCGGCGTCGGCAGCGTCCGGCCGGCCCTTGAGGAGCGTGACGCCCGCCCGGGTCGCGCTGCCACCCGGCGTGGTGTCCGCAGGCGCGGCGTCGGCAGCGGCGGGCTTGCGCAGGGTCACGCCCGGTGCCACCACGTCAGTCTCGGCGGACCCGGCGGGCTCGGCGGATTCGGCGAACCCGACGGACTCAGACGATTCCAAGGACTCGACGGATTCGCCCGCCTTCAGCAGGCTGACCGGACGGGCCGGCCGGGGCGGGGTGGGCGGCACGCCCGGCTTGACCAGGCTCACCGGGCCGCCGACGCCCACCGGGGCGGCGGGAGGCGTCGGCGTCGGCCGCGCGACGAAGCCGTCCTGCGGCTGCACGGGGCTCGGCAGCAACGGTGCCGACGGCGGCGGAAGCTCCGCGGGCACCGCGCCCCGGTCCGTGACCCGGTCCGTGACCCGGTCCGCAGTCTGGACCGGGATCCGCACCGCGTCCGTCACCGGCGGCAGGTCGGCCGACGGGGCGTCGCCGCGCCGCGCGGTGTTGCGGAAGACCGGGCGGTCCGGGGTGTGCGTGGCCAGGATGACCACGTCCGGCCGCAGCACCGAGTACACCTGCTGCCGCAGTTGCTCGGGCGCGAGCACCTCGCCCGCACCGGGCCGGCCGCCGTGCAGCGCCTCGATCAGCGCGCGGGTGAAGGTGCCGATCTGCTCCGGGTCCGGGCTGACCACGGCCCACAGCGGAATGCCCTCGCTGAGCGGCGAGACGGTGCCCTGGAGGTACGGCCAGGCGTTCTGGTCGGCGCTCAGGTCGCCGATGACCAGGGTCTGCCACTCGGTCGGACGGTGACTCAGTTCGGCGGCGATGGCCTGCCAGGGCAGGCCGTCCTGCTTGGCGTCGCGCAGCGTCAGCTGCAGCTGGCCGCCGCGCTTGTCGGCGACCACGTGACCACCCACGTGCACCAGCAGCGGCCCGGGGTGCCGGGAGGCGGCGCGCAGGTGGGCGAGGACGGTGTGCGGGTCGCTGGCGCCCGGGAGGTGGACGGCATCCACCGCGTCGGCGGCGAGCAGCACCTGCGGGGAGACGGCGGCGAGCATCGCGGAGAGCACCGGCGCCTGGGTCGGTCCGCCCCGGCCCCAGGTACGGCGGCCGGAGTTGCCGTACCCGCCCTCGATCACCAGGATCCGTCCGCGCGGCGCGGCACCGAGCCCCCCGGTAGCAGCGGCGGCCGCGCCCGGCACACCATTCGGCACGCCGCCCGCGGCCTGGAACGGAGGCGGTGTCGCGGAGGACGCAGCGCCTGCGGCGGGCAGCCCGGTGAGCGTCCAGCCGGTCGGCGGGACGAACGGTGCGGCGGGTGGCGCGGCGGGCGGCGCAGCCGGCGGCGCCGGCACCTGCGCGGGCTGCTGCGCGGGCTGCTGCGCGACCGGAGCAGGCGCCGCGGCGGGCGCCGAATCGGGCACGGCGGCGGGCACTGCAGCGGGGACCGGAGCAGGCAGCTGAGCCGGTGCGGCCGGGGGCGCGGGCGGCGGCTCGTAGAGCGCCGCGGGCCCGGGCGGGTGCTCCTCGGACGGCAGGCGCGGGCCCGGTGGCGGTACGGCGTCCCAGGGGCCCGAGTCCGCTGTCGGGTCGGGACCTCCGGAAACCGCTGTCGTCTCCGCCATCTCCTGGTCACCGCCCCGCCCCGCCGCTCCCGCGGCGTCTGATGCCCTTGCCCGCATGGTGCCAGCCACCACACTCCGTGCGCCGCCACCCTACGAGATCCCGCCGCACCCGATCCAGGCCGGGTGGCCGATCGGCGCGCCACGGCCCCCGCGGCGGCCGCTATCGTGCCGTCATGACCGGTACCGACCGCCCTTTGCTCTTCCTCGACGTGGACGGACCGCTGATCCCCTTCGGCGCCCCGCCCGCGGGCGGCTACCCCACCTACCGCAGCCCGTACGACTCCGGCACGACGCCGGGCGGGAACCCGTTGGCGGCCCGCGTCAACCCGGCGCTGGGGCCGCGCCTGCTGAGCCTGCCGTGCGAACCGGTGTGGGCGACGACCTGGCTGGCGGACGCCGACGAGTGCCTGGCACCCTGGCTGGGGCTGCCGCAACTGCCCTTCGTGGACTGGCCGGTGGAGGAGGAGGACGAGCCGGGCGGGGTGCACTGGAAGACCCGCGCGCTGGTGGCCTGGGCCGACGGCCGCCCGTTCGCCTGGGTGGACGACGAGATCACCGAGGCGGACCGCCGCTGGGTCGCGGCCCACTCCCCCGCCCGCGCGCTGCTCCACCGGGTGGACCCCCAACGCGGCCTCACCGACGCGGACTTCACCGCCCTGGACATCTGGCTGCGCACCACCTGAGCACGGGTTCCGCACACGAAGTCCGAGCACGAACCACCACCGGGCCGCCTACGGCAGCGCGTGGGACCCGGTCGCGAGACGTTCGGCAGCGGACGCGATGAACGCCGAGACCGCTGCCTCGAACTCGACTTCCCGGTCCTTGAGTTCGGCCGCACCGGCCGCGTCGCGCACCGCCCCCGCAGACGCGAAGGCGGCATCGGCGAGCGGCTCGGGACGGCCGGAGACGAGCTGCAGCCGGAAGCGCGCCGTCTCCGCCAGGGCGCCCAGCCGGTCGGCCTCGGCGAGCGCCGCGTCGAGCCCGACCGGGTCCGACCGGCGCAGCCACACGGTGACGACCGCCCGCTTGAGCTCGGTGACGGCCGCGGCGAACCCGCTGTACGCGACCAGGAGTTCCCGGCGTAGCAGTTCCTCGCGTTCCCTCGCCTCGGTCCGCACGGCGGCCCGCTGCTGGAGCAGGTGGGTGCCGAGCGCGCCCAGCAGGGTGCCGAGGACCGCGATCAGACTCGTCAGCACCGCGCTCATCGTGCTCAGCACCCCACTCCACGACCGACGACGGTGCGTCTCGGCCGCGCGGCAACGTCGGATGCCGCGCGGCCGGGGACGGTTCCCACCCGCGACACAAGCCCTCAGGACCCGGCGAGCAGGTCCCGCAGCAGGGCGACGGTGTCGGAGTCGAGATCGCGGCCGGTGCGGCGACTGAGGGCGTCCAGCCGGTTGACGGCGCGCAGGAGCTGGTCGCGGGCACCGGCCGAGGCGTAGGCGTAGAACAGGTCCCGGTGCAGGAGCTCGACGTCCGGGGCCACCGCGAGGCCGCGGAAGACCGCCGCCTCGGCGCTGCGGTGGTCGCCGTACTGCAGGCGGCGGGCGGCCAGTTCGTGGGCGGTGTCGACGATCGCCGCGATCATGTCCTGGCGCTCGGCCTCGGCCCAGCCGTACGAGGCGGGCGGGGCCTCGGCGAACGGGGCGCCGCGGACCAGGGCGAGCGCGTGGGCCAGGGCGGCATCGGCGGTGGCACTGGTGCTGCGCATGCCCCGCCGGTAGAGGCTGCGGAACTCGTCCCAGTCGCAGGTGACCGCCGGGGCGAAGGAGTAGCCGTCGGCGGTGTCGGTGGGCAGGAAGGCGCGACCCTCGGGCGAAGTGCCGAACCAGGCGGCCAGGTCGACGAGTTTGCCCGGCAGCGGACTCCTCGCGTCGGCCGTGGTGGGGTGCGGATCGAGGTGCGCGGCGCCGGGGTGCAGGTCGTGGTCGAGGGCGTGGTGGTCGGAACCGGGGCGCAGCGCGAGATAGACGGCGAGCTCGGTGAGCCGGGGCAGTGCGCCGGGTTCGGCGGTGCCGAGCACGCCCGCGACGTCCACCGGGCCGAGCAGCCGGATCCGCGGTGCGTTGCGCTGGGCGTGCGCCTCCGGGGAGCGGAGGATGGCGAGCAGGTCGTCGCTGTCGCTGCGGCCGGGCGTGGTCCGGGCGACGGGGGCGACCGCGGCGGGTCCGGGCTCCGCGGCCGGACCGGGCGCGACGACGGGGGCCACGGCGGGCTCGGTGGCGCCGGCTTGGGCTTCCTCTGTCTCCACGGCCCCGGACCGAACTCCGGCCCCGGCCTCGGCTTGGTCATCGCCCTCGGCCTCGGCCTCGGGGGTCGGCTCCGCGGACCGCACCGCTTCCTCGTCCGGCCCCGGCTCCGGCGCGCCGGCCCCCGTACCGGTCGGAACCACCGGCACGACCGGAACCACCGGCACGACGGCGAGCACGGCCGTCGGGGTGTCCACCGCTTCCACGGCACCGTCGGCGCCCCCCGCGGCGGCCTGCTCGGCCTCCTCGACCTCGGACGCGCTCGGCCGCCGCAGATCCCGGGTCGCCTCGTCGCCCGCGGCCTGCCGCCCCTGCCCGTTGACCGCGAACCGGGCCGGACCGGCCGGAACCGCACTCGAACCGCCGGGAACCGCACCGCCTGACGCCGGACCGCCCGACGTCGCACCGCCGGCCGCACCACCCGACGCACCACCCGACGCACCGGCCGGGACCGGCGCCGGAGCGGGCGTCACCGGGTCCGTGCCCGCGAACGGGCTGGCGCCGGTACCGATGACCCGGGCGAGCAGCCGCGGTCCGGCGGCCGCGTCCGTACCGCTCTCGTCCGCACCGCCCGAGGCCCCGACGGCGGCCAGCACCGGTACGGCGGCGGGCAGTTCGGTGGTGTCGGTGTCCTCCGGACCGTCCAGGGTCCAGGACGGGGCGGGGTGCTGGGTGGTGTCGTCGGCGGCCCGGAGCAGCTCGGCGACCTGGTCGTACTGCCGTCCGCTGAGCCGCTGCAGCTCGACGGTGAGGTGCAGTCCGGGGATGGCGGCCTGGCCGGAGGTGGGGAGCGTCCAGCGGGCCACCGGCCCGGTGCCGCGCTCCGGGGCGCGGGTGATGACGGCGACGCAGGTGCGCGGGCGGCCGTCGAGCAGCCGGCCGAGTTCGGCGGGGATCTCGCCGCCGGGCTGCTGCGCGCAGAGCACGATCTCGGGGGTCCACGCCTCGTCGGCCTGGCCCCGGCTGCGGGCGTCGCGCGGGCTGGCGGCCTCGGCGGCGACCAGGGTGGCACGGGCCTTGGCGGTGCGCGGGCCGAGGGCGGCGAGCGCCGCCTCCAGGGTGGGGTGGCGGTGCACGCGTTCGGCGGCCGGGCCGCTGATCGGCACCTCCTCGGCGAGGTCGACCAGGTGCAGGTGGAGCCGGTCGGCGAGCGGACTGTGGGCGAGCTCGATGGCGAGGGTGCGCAGCACGTCGCGGGCGTCGTCCGGGTGGCCGGAGAGGTGGAGCAGCCGGACGGCCTCCAGGTCGGCGAGGACCACCGAACCGTCGGGCGAGGTGCCGAGGGTGACCAGCGCGGGATACGGAGCGGCGGTCTTGCGGGCCTGCGCGGCGCTGAGCATGTCGCCGGAGTCGGCGCTGCACCACCAGACGTTGGCGGCGTGCGCGGCGCGGAACGGCGCGATCGGGGTGGCCGGGCCGGACAGGTGCAGCTCGACGGTGTGGCCGGGGGTGATCCGGGCGGCGACGATGGCGGGCAGGCGCTTGCCGCCGCGCACGGTGTTGCGGGCCAGGGTGCGCAGGGCGCGGTCCAGCAGTTCCAGGCCGGCCTGGTCCTGCCGGGCCATCAGCTCGTTCTCGAAGGCGGCGGCCTCGACGGCGGGCATCGCGATGCGGTGCCGGGGGCGGCGGGCGCGCTGCTGGGTGCCGCGCTTGTGGGCGACGGTTCCGATCATGATGGCGGCGAGCAGGACGCCGACGGTGGAGGCCGTGAGGGCGATGGTGTAGTCGTCGCTGGGGGCCGGGTCGGCGTGTGCGGCGGGGGCGGGCGCGTGGGTGGGCGCGTGCGTCGGCGCCGGGGCCGACTGCGGGGCGCCCTGCGAAGGTGCGGGGGCCGGGGCGGGCGTCGGAGCAGGAGCGGGCGCAGGCGCAGGAGCGGGCGCCGGAGCGGGAGCCGGCGCCGGTGTGGCGGCCGCCCCCGGCACCGTGAGCACCATCCCCGGCACCACCACGTCCGGGTCGGTCAGCTGCTCCCCGTCCGGGGCCTGCACCCCCTTGTTCGCCTCGAAGAGCTTCGGCCACTCCTCGCCGTCCCCCAACTCCCGCTGGGCGATGGCCGACAGGCTGTCCCCGGACTGCACGGTGACGGTCCGCTGCCCGTTCGCGCCCGCCCCCGGCTCCGTGCCGGCCTGCGGTGTCGTCCCCTGCGGAGTCGCCTGGGGAGTCCCCTGTGCCGCGCCGCCCGAGGGAGCGGGGACGGGTGCCGGGGTCGGGCTCTTCGCCTCGTCCGGCTTGGCATCCGCCGGCATCAGCAGTTCCCAGCCCGGCTGAATCGGCCGGTCGGCGTCGAAGCGGGTACCCGAATCGTCCATCGCCCGGCCGTCGTTGAGCCTGGCGATCTCCACCCACCTTTCTCCCGAACCAAGTTGGCGTTCGGCGATGGACCACAGGCTGTCGGCCGGCCGGCTGTCCCGCACCGTGTAGGTGGGCTGCTGCTCGGCGGCGGGCGCGAGCGCGGGTGCGGACTGCACGGCGGGGAGCGCGGCGCGCTGCACGCCGGGGGTCAACTGGGCCTGGACGGCGGGGGTGTGGGCCAGTTCGGGAACGGCTGCGAAGGCCGAGCCGGCCACCGGCAGCAGGGCGAGCACCGAGCCCACCAGTCCGGCCGCGAGGCGCTGGCTCCAGCCGAACGCCGGGATCCGGCGGGCGATCCGGCCGCGCAGCTGGGCGGGGATCTCCAGCAGGACGGAGAAGGCGAAGCACGCCCAGGCGAGCCAGCCGACCACCACCAACGCCCACAGGAACAGCCGTCCGTCGTCCGGACTGGTGAGCGCCTCGCCCACGCCGCCCGGCGCCACCTCGCCCATCCCGGCGACCGCGTGGGTGCCGTACAGCAGCAGCGCGGGGACGCCGACCAGCAGGACGAGCAGGGTGACCAGCGCGGCGACCGCCGTGATCAGGGCGCCCCCGCGGCCGCGTCCGCGCGGCGGTCGGGGCGCCTGGGCGCCGGGCCGTCGCGCGCCCCCGCCGCCTCGATGCGCGGCCCCGGCCCGGCCGTTGCGGGCCCGGGCGGTCCGGGCCCGGTCCTGGGCGGTTCGGGCCTGGTCCTTGGCACGTGGCGCGGCCATCAGTCGGTCTCCGCTTTCTCGACTCCGTGGACGAGGGTCGCACTGCCCTTGCCCGTTACCTTCCGCTCCCCGAGGGCGCCCAGCAGGACCGGCCGGTAGTCGGCCTGCACGGTGACGGTGACGACCTTGCCGTCACCGGAGAACTCGATGCCGCCGGCCTTCAGGCCGTACAGGCCGAGGTAGGCGTCGGCGGCGTCCCGCACGTACTGCTCCTGGACCTTGAAGCCCTTCCCCTGCAGCACGGCGGCCTGGTCGAGCTGTTGTCCGCCGACCCGCGCGGCCTCCTGGGCGTAGGCGTCGGTGCGTTCGGCGACCCGCAGTCGGCCGCCCGCGTCGATCACCAGGGCGATGACGAGCACGACGTAGGCCGCGCAGATCGCCACGAAGAGGGCCACCGCGCCCCGGTCGGACCGTCGCGCCCAGGCAGCTCGCCGCAGACGGCTCAACACCCGCATCCCCTCCCCCCGATCCGCACGTCGCTCTCCCCACCGGCCCCCACCGGGTGCCACTCGGTACCGTTGTGTCATCCCCCGAGCGCTCTCCGCTTGCGTCTCCCCCGCACGGGCCGCCTCCAATCCCCCGTTCTGCCGGTGGTGGCGGCGCGCGCCCTCATGCGCCCCGGTAACGGTCCACCACCGAGGTGAACTCTCCGACGAGGTGCTTCGTCACGGGCACCCCGGACGGTCCGCCGACCAGGTCGGCCAGTTCGACGTCGCAGACCACCGTGACCTTGACGGTCCGGACGGTGCCGTCCGGCACCTTCAACTGCCCGGCCTCGACGCGGACGTCCCTGTTCCGGCAGACCACGCCCTGCTGGCCCAGCGTCGCCAGGGCGGACTCCTTGGCCTGCGCCTCCACCACGTCCGGATCGCGCTGCAGCGAGGCGGTCCGGGCTCCGGCGCGGGCGGCGGCCTCGACGGTGCCGGCCGCGGTCTGCACCCGCCCGGCGGCGATGGCCACCAGGACCAGCCCTACCACCGCCGGGGCGACGATCGCCGCCTCGATCGCGACCCCGCCCCCGTCCCGCCGCAGCCGTCGCCACCGGCGCAGTACCGGGAGCCGCCGGCTCACGGCTTCACCACCGGCGGCACGAAGCGCTCCCGCGGCGCCTCGGCGAACTGCCGGATGACGGGCGCCGAGAGCCCGGGTATCAGCAGCGGCGGCGTCAGCTCGACGGTGACGCGGATGGTGGTGGCCGAGCTGCCGTCGGTCCTCACCTCGTACCCGTGCGCCCCCTGCCGCTCCAGGAAGTCCCGGGCCTGCCGCACCGCCGCGGCGTTCTTCTGCTCGTCCGTCGCGTTCCCCTGCACCCGCCCGGCGTCCACGCCCTCGCGGGCCGCGGTCAGCGCGACCTGCCGGTCGAACCAGATCAGCCCGGCCTGGACGGTGAGCAGCAGGAGCAGCAGGACGACCGGGAAGACGATGGCGAGACTGACGCTCATCGACCCCCGGTCGCCACGACGGATGGGGCGCTTCATCCCTTGGTGGCTCCGCCCGCACCGCCGGCACCGCCCGGCATGTTCGGGTCCTGCTGGACCTTCTGGACGACCTTGTCCTTCAGCAGGTAGAGCGCGGTCGCGACGGCGCCCGCGACGAAGACCAACGCGATGATGGCGAGGGCTAGTTCGATGCTGATGGCGCCGCGGTCGCCGCGCGCGCGGGCGGCCCTCAGCCGGCCCAGCCGCAGTGTGAACAGCAGCAGGGCGAACTGCACGGGCAGCAGCACGGGGCGCAGTACCCGGCCTGCCAGGTCGGCGAGTCGAACGTTCATCGGGTTCTCCGTGATGTGGTGTGGTGTCAGCCGCTCGGGCCGGTCGATCAGTTGAGCATCTGGTGGAGCGCGGGGAAAACGATCAGGACGGTCATCAGCAGCGTCAGGGCGGCCCCCGGCGCGACCATCCGCTCGCTGTCGGCGTTGGCCCTGGCGAGGTCCTCGGCGAGCAGTTCGCCGCGCAGGCCCTTGGCGCGGGCCCGCAGGGTGTCGTACACGGCGGCACCGTCGGTACCGGACAGCCGCATGATGTCGGCCACGTCCTGCAGTGGAGTGAGGCCCAACTCCTCGGCCAGCGCGTCGAGTCCGGCCCACGGCGGGAGCCGGTCGGTGGCCGCGCGCTCCAGTGCGTCGCGGATCCGCCGGAACACCGCGCCCTGGCCGACCGAGGCGGCCCGGCGCAGCGCCTCGGCGGGGCCGCAGTCGGCGGCCCGCTCCAGCGCGACGAGCTCCAGGTAGGCGGCGATGCCGTGCAGGTACTCGGTGCGCGCCTCCTTGGCCTCGCCGCGCACGACGGCGTCCGGGACGAACCACAGCAGGCCGGCCAGCAGCGGCCCGGCGACCAGCGGCAGCGCGAAGGGCAGGCCGATGTCCATCAGCACGGCCATCGCGCCCAGGTACGCGGGCAGCACCAGGCCGAGCGCGGCGAACAGCAGCTTGTGCACCATGAACCGGGCCGGGGTGCGGCCGATCAGGGCGAGTTCGCGGCGCGGGACGGAGACCCCGCGCAGCCGGACGGACCGCTCGCCGATCCGGTCGTACCAGCGCGGCCGTTCGTCCGGGTCCTGCGCGCGGTCGGCGGGGACGGCGTGCAGCCGGTCCAGCGCCTGGCGCAGGTCCGGGGGCGCCGGCCGCAGTTCGGCGACCAGTAGGGCGACGCCGCCGGCCGCGACGGCACCGGCCAGCACGGACCAGGGGGAGATCACCGGACCTCCCCGAGCTGCTCGGTCGGCTCCTGCTCGCGCACCTGCGCGCCCGGCCGCAGCCCGCTCCTGCTGCGCCGGTCCGGCGTGAGCAGCCGGGGCACCGGCGGGTGGGAGGCCAGCGCCCGCATCCAGGCGATGATCGCCACGAACAGGGCGGCGACCACGGCGAGGACCAGCTGGCCGAGGACGGTGCCGTACGGCCGGGTGTACTCGGTGTTGAAGGAGCCGACGGTGACGACCAGCACGATGATGCCGACCAGCCAGCGGATGGTGGTCCGGTGCTTGGCCCGGTCCGCCTCGATGGCGCGGCGCTGGCGGACCTCCTCGCGGACCGAGTCGGCCATGTCGGACAGCGTGCGGGCCAGGCCGGGGCCGCTGTCCCCGGCGCGCAGCACGAGCGCGGCGAGCACCTTGTCGGCGGTGGCGTCGGCCAGGCTGTCGGCGAAGGCGTGCAGCGCCTCCTCGGGCCGCCAGCGGGCCTGCAGCCGGGCGGCCAGCTCGCCGACCTCGTCCTCCAGGGCGGCGGGGGCGGTGCGGCGGCTGGTGACGATGGCCTGGTTGAGGCCGACGCCGAGCAGCAGCACGTCGGCGATCCGCTGGGTCCACTCGGACAGCGCCTCCAGCCGCTCGATCCGGTGGGTGTCCGGGCGGGTCGTGTCGAACAGCCAGGGCAGGCCGAAGACGGCCAGCGGCACCAGCAGCGCGGCCAGCGGGATCCCGGTGAACAGCCAGGCCAGCGGCGCGCCGACGAGCGCGAGCGGCAGCTGGACCCGGCGCAGCCGCACCATCCGGGCCGGGGCCGCCCCGGGGGCTCCGTACCAGAACACGTGGGCGCGCCCGGTGAGCGGGTTGGTCCGGGGGGCCGTGTCCTCGTCGGCGGGCTCGCTGCCGCGGGCCCAGGCCACCAGGGCGACCAGGCCGCCCGCGACCGCCAGCCCGCACAGGGCGAACAGCAGCATCACCGCGCGCCACCGCCGATCCGCAGCTGCAGCGGGGTGGCCCAACTCCCGTACCGGGAACCGAGCAGGCCGGCGTCGAAGCCGGCGCGGCGCAGGTCGTCCAGGCACTGCGGCGGGGTGTGCGGAACGGCCCGCGGCTCGCCGAGGTCCGGCCGGGGCCCGAAGACGGTGTTCAGCGCGGGCCGGCCGCTCTCGCCGAGGCCGGTGACCTCCAGGACGTGGGAGACGAAGCGGTGCCGGCGGCCGCCGACGGCGGTCTCGTCGACCATGGTGACGTGCACGATGAGGTCCAGGGCGTTGGCGGTGAGCCGGTAGGCGAGCGAGTCGGTCATGTGCGAGCCGTACTCCAGGCAGAGTTCGGCGATGCGGTCGACCACCATGTGCGGGCCGCGGGCGTGCAGGGTGCACATCGAGCCGCCCTCGCCGTTGGTCATCACGCGGAGCATCGGCACGACCTCGCCGGATCGGACCTCGCCGACGATGATGCGCGAGAGCGTCATGCGCAGCGCGGCCGGGATGAGGTCGCCGATCGTCAACTCCCCGGCCATTCGCCCCTCGACGCGTTCGCCGTTGCCCTCGCGGGCCTCCATCGGGACGACCTGGCGCAGGTGGCCGAGGGTGTGCAGCCAGAGCTCGAACTCCGACTCCAGGGTGCCGATCCGCTCGTCCGGCGGGATCTCGGCGGCCATGGCGCGCAGCAGGCTGGTCTTGCCGACGCCCTGGGTGCCGGTGATCATCACGTTCTTCCGGGCCCGGATCGCGGCGGCCAGGAAGGCGGCCAAGGTGTCGTCCAGGGTGCCGAGTTCGACCATCTCGGGCAGCGTCGCGGAGGCCACCCGGTGGCGCCGGATCGCCACGTACGGGCGGGGCGTCACCTCGGTGAGCGCCTGCAGGCGCATGCCGCCCTCCAGCCGCAGCGCGAGGGTCGGGCTGGCGGTGGACAGGCTGCGCTCGCCGCCGCCGTGCTGGCGGGCCAGGTCCTGCAGCAGCTCGATGAGTTCGGCGTCGCTGTCGGCCACCGGCGGGACCTGGCGCAGGGGTTGGTGCACCTTGGAGACCCAGACGTCGTCACAGCCGTTGATCAGGATGTTCTCGATCTCCGGGTCGTCCAGGTAGGGCTGGAGCCGCCCGGCCCGGAAGAGCAGGTCGAAGACGGCCTCGGCGAGGGCGCGGTCCTGCTCCCGGGTGGGCGGGATGCCGTGGGTCTGCGCGTAGGCGTCGGACCAGCGGGCGACGGACTCCTCGATCAGCGCCCGGCCGCGCTGGCGGCGGGTGGCGCGGTCCGGCTCGGCGCCGGAGGCGGTGGTCAACCTGCTGATCTGCTGGTGCAGTTCGGCCGCGACCTGACGCTTGAGCTCCCGGGCGACCTGCGGGTCGACGGCCGGCCGGGTGGCGGCGCCGCGCACGTCCAGCGAGGGCAGCTGGGCGGGGACGGCGGTGGGCGCGGCCGCGCCGGGGGCGACCGGACCGGGCACGACGGGCTGCGGCGCGACCGGGCCGGTCGCGGCGGCGGGCGCCTGCACGGCCGCCGGCGCGGGCGTCGGTGTGGGCGCCGGTGTGTTCCAGGGCAGCGCGGCCGGGTCGGTCGCGGGGATCTGGTGCAGGGGGCTACCGCGCACGGAGCACCTCCCCGGGATTGTGCGGGTACTGCCCGTTCACCTGTACCTGACCATCCGTCACCACCGGTTGCTGAAGCGGGTACTGGTCGTCGGGATCGGCCCGCTGGGGCGACTGCACGTGCGCCGGGAACGGCGCCGGAGCGGCCGGCTGCGGCGCCAACCCGGCCAGCGGCGCCACCGGACCGGTGGTGATCACCGGCGGGACGGGCTGCGGCGGCGTGTACGACGGCGGCTCGGTCTCCTCCGGGCCGAAGGGCGACTGCCCGTACCCGGCCTGACCGTATGCCGGCGTGCCGTACGCAGCCGCGCCGTGGGTCGGCGGCGCGTAGGCCGACTGCCCGTACCCGGCCTGCCCGTAGGTGGTCTGTCCGTACGCGCCCTGGCCGTACGTGCCCGGGGCGGGTGTCGGCATCGGCTGGGTCGGCACCGGCGGCGCGGGCACCACCGGGGTCGGCACCACCGGGGTCGGCACCGCGGCCGTCAGCGGAGCGCCGACCGCCGGGGCGCCCGCTGCCGGAGCGGGCGCCGTCGGGAGGGCCGGTGCTGCCTGAGCGGACACCGACCCGGGGGCGGAGTTCGGCGCGAGCCGCTGCCGTCTGCGCCGGACCAGCAGCTGCACCTCGTCCGCCGCCGACCGCGCCGTCCGCATCAGCTCGGAGCGGATGAACCGCCGGTCGGTGGTGTCGCCGCCGTCGGAGAGCACCTTCGCGGTCCGGGTGGCGTGCGGCAGCACGCCGAGCACCGGCAGCCCGAGTTCGCGCGACACCTCCGCCCGGGTGTACGGCCCCTCGGCGACCAGCATCAACCCGAGCGCGTCCGACCCGGTGCCGGCGGAGGCCAGGTCCTCGACCAGGGCGGACAGCCGGGGCCGGACCGCGCTCAGCCCGCGCAGCGTGGTCCGCACCGTCACCGCCACCACGTCCGCCCGGCGGGCCAGCACCGCGCTCGCGCCGGTGGCGCCGGAGCGGCCGAGGTCCACGATGACGTCGTAGCCCTGCTGCTCGATGCCGTGCAGCAGCTCGGCGAGCGGCTCCCAGGTGTAGGCGAGGCCGGGGGCCTGGGTGGGGTCGGTCAGGCCGGGCAGCAACAGGCGCTCGGCGTCGCCGTCGGGCGAGAGGTCGATCAGCTGCTCCCAGATGGTCTGCGCGAGCAGCCCGCGCCGGTCGGCGACGGCCAGGTTGCGCAGCCCGTACACCGCCTCGACCCGGCCCTCCAGGGCGCCCGCGAGCACGGCGCCGCCGTCCGGGTCGGCCTCGACCAGCAGGATCCGCCGACCGGCCTGGAGCGGCCAGGCCAGCAGCAGCGCCAGCGCGGTCGTGGTCGCGCCGGGCGCGCCCGGGCCGCCGACCACGGCGATCACCGCCATCAGGCGCCCCCGGTCGCGCTCGTGGCTCCGGGCGCACCGGCCCCGGCGGCCGGCGTACCCCCGGCCGGCGCACCGGCGGAAGGCGCACCCGCGGCGGGGGTGCCGCTCGGCGCCGGGCTCGGCGCCCCACCACCGGCCGCCCCACCACCGGCCGCGGCGCCACCGGCCGCGGTTCCGCGCGGAGCCAGCAGCACCTGGATCCGTCCACTCGCCACCCACTGCGCCAGCCGTGGCCCGTCGGCCGTACCGACCGCGACGTCGATCACCTGGCTGCCGTCGGTGTCCGCCCGGCCGACGGTGATCACCGTCGCGGGCAGCGAGTCGGCCCGGCCGTTGTCGGGCGTGTAGACCACGACCAGCTGCACCCCCGGCTGGAGCCGGCCGGCGGGCAGCTGACTGCGCCTGGCCGACACCCCGACCACGATCTGCCCGGGCTGCACGGTGAGGCCCTGGGCCAGGTCCCCGCTGGTGAGCATGGCGCCGCGCTTGAGGTCGGTGGCGGCACGCATGCCGATCGCCTTCGTCCGGTCCTGGGCCGACACCGGGTGCAGCGCCGGGTCGCCCGCGATCCGGGCCACCACGAGGTCGTCCTCGGTGATCACCTGACCCCACGGCACGTCCCGGGCGAGGGCCAGCACCGCGACCCGCTGGCCGGTGCTGTTGTAGAGGACGGCCCCGCCCAGCCCGCCGGCCGCGATCAGCGCGACCGCCATCGCCAGCACCGCCGGGCGCCGCCGCCTGGCCCGCATGGTCCGCGCGGGCGCGTGCGGCGCCGCCCGCCCCCGGCCCTTGCCCGGAGCACCGCCCTGCTCCTGCTGCTCCGGGAGCGCCACGGACGCCCCGGCGCCCGCGGGTGTGCCGGATCCCGGCGTCGCGAATGTACGGTTCTCCACCGGGTTCCGCCCTTCCCTCGTTCGTCTCTGGCTCGTCAGTAGTCGAATCGCCCTGGTGGCAGCGTCAGTTGAGGACCTGTACCTCGGCGACCCGGAGCGTGAAGAGCGGACTGGTCTGCTTCATGGGGATCTTGAAGGTCCGCGGGTTCGGCCCCCCGACGACGACGACGGTGGCTTCCCACTTCATCGTCACCGTCGCGGTGTACACGCCGTCCTTCTGCTTGCCGGACGCGGTCTTGAACACGAAACCGCAGTCCGGGGACGGGGCCGCGCCGTACTTGGGGTCGTACGGCGTTCCGGCCGTCGCACAGGTGGTCGTGAGGCCGTTGTCGAAGTCCCAGTACGACTCGACCAGCTTGGGGGTGACGGTGACCGAGATGCCGCGCACCGCCGCCGTCCCCGGCGGGGGCGTCGCGGCGTTGTCCGCCCAGAGCCACACCGGCGAGTTGACCACCGCCGTGCCGCCGGGCGCCACCCGGCCCACCGGCTGCCCGAAGGCGACGTTCCGCTTCGCCTCCTCGACGGCCCTGGAATCGTCCAGCGCGGTCGCCGCGCCGCCCGGCGCGTTGGCCAGGAAGACGATCTGGGCGCCGTCCTGGCCCCCACCCGTCTGCGGACAGACCTTCGAGTAGAGCGCGCCGTCCTTCGGGTCGTGGTTCTCCCAGGCCGGGTCGCCCGCCGCCGGCGGATCGTCCAACTCGCGGAAGTAGCAGCCCACACCGCTGTCGAACCAGCCCCACTGCGGGTCGTAGCAGGCCCACGGGACCCCGTGGTAGCTGCAGAGCTGCGGACCGCTGTCCGAACCGCCGCCTCCCCCGCCGCCGCTCGGCTTCGTCGAGCCGGGTGCGGGGGTCTTTCCACCGGAATTGGCGCCCGCGCAGATCACGTTCGGGAAACACTGCTCGGCGCCGCCGCTCGGTGGTTCGTCCGCCGTCGCCGTCACCGCCGAGGACAGCAGCACACCGGCCGACAGCGACGCGACGACCGCGAACCGCCGGGCCGGTTTCCGCACGTTCAGCATGTCCGGTCCACCTCCCGCTTGAACTCGTAGATCAGCCAATGTGCTTGGAACAGTCGCAGCGACGCGGTCGCGACATACCTGTTCAGGCGCTGGGCCGGATCCTTTGCGGCCCCGGTGACGGCGTCGACGCGATGCCAGCCCGTCAGATCGACGCAGTCCTCGATCACGGCGGTTTGCGGATCGGCTTTCAGTCCCACGGACTTGACCACCGGAGAATTGCGCGGTGTTCCGGTCATCACCACTTTGGCGTCGTGGAGTTGCCGGAGACCGTCGAGGGCGTCGGACAGGGCGCGCCCCGAGGAGTACTGCTCCAGCGCGTAACCGTCCGAATCCGATCGCCCGAAGAGCTCGGCCTGGGCCTGCCACCAATCCTGATACGCCCTCAGCGCAGCCCGCCCCATCGCCCCTTCCGGGCCGTCGGTCGGCGCGATCGAGGCGTTTGAGGAACCACTCGAAGGAGTTACCGGGACCACTCCCGCAACGGTGGGCGCCGCCGACCCGAGGTGATCGACGGAACCGCCGGAACCACCACCCGCACAAGCGCCGAGCAGCAACGCCAGAACCGCCCCACCGACCCCAACCGCCCCAGGGCGCAACACATTTCCGCGCTGCCGCATTGCCCCACCTCGTCGCGACCGACCCGGTCCGTGATCCACGGCCGCCAGAACAATTCCGCTGTCCCGCCGGTCTTTCCGCTGGGGATCGATTCTTCGCCAACCCACCCCATCACGGCAACACCTCAGGCCCCCTGACCTTACGCGGAAGGCGGTTCCGTCGGGGCACTTTCCCGCCACAGAACGGCCAACAGTTCTTCGGAAAGCGACAATCCGGCCAATGCGCCCCGAACCGCGGCCCGATTGCGCATCAACAGGCGTCCGCCGTGCGGCGGAACGAGCAGGCGCGCGCCCGGCGCACCCGAACTACCGGCCGACTCTCCCCCGTCCGTCAGCGCCGCCACGGCAGGCTGGAGATCGAGCGGGGCGACGGCCGCGGGGGCCCCCGGGACACCTTGGCGCAGGACGGTGGTCAGGGACCGGCTGAACGAGCCCTCACCGCCCGGCAGTACGGCGTCCCGGCCGCGTCTGCCCGCGGTGTAGCGGCCGATCCGGCCCCACAGCGGGACGCGCGAGTAGCCCAGCAGTTCGCCCGCGCTGTCCTCGCCGCCGCGCTCCAGGGCCGACCAGGTGTCCCGGTCGGCCACCGCGTCGATCAGCAGCAGCGCCTCCTCGTGGTCCCCGTGCACCATCGCGCTGACCACCCAGTCCCAGGCGAGGCCCCTGCGGTAGGCGTTGTCGGGGGTGCTGCCGCCGGTGACCAGGGCGAGCCGGCGCCCGCGCGGATCGGCCACCAGCTGGCCGACCAGGCAGACCACCAACCAGCGACCGCGGTGCTGGGCCGCGTCCCGGACAGCGGTGAGCATCGCGTTGGCGTCCGCGTCCGGCGGCGCCGTGACGACCCGACAGCCCGCCGCGCCGGTGTCGAAGCACATCCCGGGCAGCACCTCGGCGAGCAGCCGGGCGCCGTCCGGTGCGAGCGCCGCACCCCCGAAGGCCCGGTCGGGCCCGCCGTCCGCCCCGATCACCACCAGATCGACCCCGCCCGCCATCGGTTCCCCCTCCTGGCCGGCCCCGGCGCACCCGGGGCCGCCGCCCTCACTGCGGTCCGCCCGCCGCGCTGCGCGGCGGGCCACCGTTCGCGTCACCGCTTCCGGTTCGCGTGACCGTTCCGCCGCCGGGCAGGCTATCGCCCGGGCGGCCGCCGACGGGGCTCCCGGCCCGCCCGCTCAGGGACCATGGGCCCTATCGACGCACGCGCCGACCGAGGACGATCGGACGCATGGAGCGTGAGGACCGTGTGGAGACCCTGAGCGAGGCCGAGTGCCTGCGGCTGCTCAGCACCGTGCCCGTCGGGCGCGTGGTGTACACCGAGCACGCACTGCCGGCCGTCCTGCCGGTCTCGTTCGAGGTCCTGGACGGGCGGCTGGTGCTCGCGGTGCGCCGGGGAAGTGCCACCGCGCGCGGGCTCGACGGCACAGTGGTGGCCTTCCAGGCCGATCTGCTGGACCCGGTCACCCGCACCGGGTGGAGCGTGCTGGTGCACGGGCGGGCCGACGTGGTGCGCGATCCCGACCAGGTGCGGCGGGTGCTGCGGTCCGGCCTGCGGCCGTGGGTGGGCGACCCGGAGCCGCTGTTCGTCGCCCTGGTGCCGGAACTGGTGAGCGGTCGGCGGCTGTTCCCGACCGGGCTGGGCGCGGTGGGGCGCGCCGCGCTGCGGCCCTGAGCGGCCGGGCGACCGTGGCCTGCGGCCCGTGGGCCCGTGGCCCGCAGGCCCGGTTCCGGGCTCGGGCTCCTGACAGATACCGGTGGGTAGGCATACGCTTCCGGCGTCCTGGCCCCTCCGCGGGCCCGTCCCCCTCCAGGAGCGCACCGTGACGACCTTCGCCTCCCTCGCCGAACTCACCGCCGCCGTCGGCACCGAGCTGGGCACCAGCGAGTGGCACACCATCGAGCAGCGGCAGATCGACCTGTTCGCCGAGGCGACCGGCGACCACCAGTGGATCCACGTGGACCCGGAGCGGGCCAAGGAGAGCCAGTTCGGCTCGACCATCGCGCACGGGTACCTGACCCAGTCGATGATCCCGGTGCTGGCGAAGGAGTGCTACGCCGTCGAGGGCGTGCGGATGGCCCTGAACTACGGCTCGGAGAAGGTCCGCTTCCCGGCCCCGGTGCCGGTGGGCACGGCGATCCGGGCCACCGCCGAGCTGCTCTCGGCGACCGAGGTGCCGGGCGGCGTCCAGGCCGTGGTGCGTTTCACCATCACGAGTGAGCGCAGTGCCAAGCCGCACTGCGTCGCGGAGACGATCACGCGCTTCTACGCCTGACCGCACGGAATCGGTCGCCGGCGACCGGGTCGGGCCCGGGTCAGGCCGTCGGCACCACCCGAGCCCGCCCGGGTACGCCCGAGCCCACCCGGGTACGCCCGAGCCCACCCGAGCCCGCCCGGGTACGCCGATTGGACCGCGCCGGGCCCTCCACCAGGTCCGGACGGCCCACGGCGAGTAACCTCCGACGAGATGGTTGTCGCACCGCAGTGGCCCAGGCCGCCGGCCGTGACCCCGGCCGTGCCCCGGCCGGCACCGCGGTGCGCGCCCCGGCATGCCCGGTCGCCGTGACCGTCCTTGGAGGAGCCGTGCCCCGCCCCGTCCCCTGGTTCTCCCGCCTCGCCGGTCTGTCCTCGCAGTTCGCCCCGCCCTCCGCCGGCCCCGCCGCCGACCGCGCCGTCCCCGGACTGGCCGGGCTGCCCCGGGCCGCCTGGCACCGGGTGCGGACCGACGCGTTCGGCGCCGAGCCCCGGGGCGAGCGGCTGGCCCGGATCCGCCGCTCCCCGCAGTTCGCCGACGGCGCCTTCCGCAACCCGGTACCGACCCGCCGCCTGGTGTACGAGCGCAGCCCGCTGGAGATCACCCGCGCCCAGCTGACCGGGGACAAGACCCGACGGGCCCCGACCGCCGCCGTACCCGTGCACCGGCTGCTCCCGGGCGACCTGGCCACGCCCCCGGAGACCGGGCTGCGGCTGACCTGGCTGGGCCACGCCACCGTGCTCGCCGAGATCGACGGACGGCGCGTGCTGCTCGACCCCGTCTGGGGCGAACGCTGCTCCCCGTTCGGCTGGACCGGCCCCAAGCGGCTGCACCCGGTGCCGCTGCCACTGTCCGAACTCGGGCCGGTGGACGTGGTCGTGGTCTCCCACGACCACTACGACCACCTGGACATGGCCACCATCCGGGCACTGATCGGGACGGAGGCCGTGTTCGCCGTACCGCTCGGGGTCGGGGCACACCTGGAGCACTGGGGCGTGCCGGCCGGGCGGATCGTCGAGCTGGACTGGTGGGAGTCCGCCGAGGTCGCCGGACTCACCCTGACCGCCACGCCCGCCCGGCACTACTGCAGCCGCGGCCCGCGCACCAGCACCCTGTTCCTGTGGGCCTCCTGGGTGGTGGCCGGCGGCAGGCACCGGATCTTCCACAGCGGGGACACCGGCTACTTCCCGGGCTTCGCCGAGATCGGCCGCCGGCTCGGCCCGTTCGACGCGACGATGGTGCAGGTCGGCGCGTACAGCGACTTCTGGCCCGAGGTGCACATGACGCCCGAGGAGGGCGTCCGGGCGCACCTGGACCTCGGCGGCGAACTGCTGCTGCCGATCCACTGGTGCACCTTCAACCTCGCGCTGCACCCGTGGGAGGAGCCCGCCGAGCGGGTGGTCACCGCCGCCCAGGCGCTCGGCGCCCGCCTCGCGATGCCCCGGCCCGGCAAGCCTTTCGAGCCCGCCGACCCGCCCGCCCTGCGCCTCTGGTGGCGCGCCGTCGCCGCCCCGCGTGACAGCGAACCGCCGACCGGCGAGCGGGCGGCTGTGGCAGGGGCGGAGGCGGGAGCGGGGACGGCCGCGGGAACGGCTGCGAAGACGGCCGCGACGCGCGAACAGGTCACGGAGTTCAGCTGACCGGCTGACAGGGTTCGGCAGACGGATTTCAGTCGACAACTTTCAGCGAACAGATTTCAACATCTGTTCGCTGAAATCTGTTCGCTGTCGTCTGTCGTCTGTCGTCTGTCGCCTGTCAGCCGCCAGCCGCCATCGCCGCCCTCACCCCGCGAGGACGTCGCGCAGTGCCCGGGCCTCCCTGACCACCCGGCTCGACCCGGCGCGCCCCGCCACCGCCGTCACCTCGGCCAGCGGCCCGCGTGCCCCGGTACGCCGGGCGCAGTCGGCGGCCAGCGCGACCAGGTCGCCGAGCCCCCGGACGGACGAATCGGCCTCGTCCAACAGGCCCGGCAGCGCCGGACCGAGCACCGACCACACCGTCGCACGGGCACCGGTCTCCGCCGCCATGGTGAGCGCCGCGCCCAGCCGGGTGGCCAGGACCGTGCCGCAGGCCACCAGCCCGCCCAGCTCGCGCCCGAGCAGGTCGCCGTCGAGGTCCCCGCGCGCGGCGAGCACCAGCAGGGCGTCCACCGCCGCCGTCCGGTCCTCGGCGTGCCGGGCGCCCAGGCCGTACGCCAGCGCGAGGTGCAGCGCCGGCCCGGCCGGGCCGCCGGACTCGGCGAGCAGCGGCAGGTGACGGCCGGCGCCGCGTTCGTCCCGGTCGGCGCCCGCAGCGAAGGGGTCGAGCCAGCGCGCGGCCAGCTCCTCCCGGTGCCAGGGGAGCATCGCGAACCAGTGGGCGATCGGCCGCCCGCTCCACTCGTACACCCTGCGGGCGCGGGCGACGCTGGGCTCGGTGCCGTCCAGCAGGGCCCGCAGCTCGGCCGGGAGCCGCTCGCCCTCCGGCCCGCCCGGCCCGGCGCCGATGCCCGGCTGGGCGACGGCGGTCCGCTGGACGTCCTCCCACCAGCGGTCCCCGTAGACGTCGGTGCGCCGCACACCCCGGCCGGGAGCGAACACCACCCGCTCGGACGGCTGTCCGGGCAGTCCGCCGGTGCGCAGCCAGTGCGCCAGCCGGCGTCCGGCCGGGGAGGTGAGCGCGTCCGCCGCCTTCGCCACCGCCTCGTCCGTGTGCACACCGACCCGCAGCAGGGCGGCGGACAGGTCGAGCTGCCCCGGCGTGACGCCCACCGCCTCGTACCCGGCGAGCCGCTCGACCAGCACGGCGGCGTCCAGCGAGCCGGTGGCGTCCGTCGGGGTGGCCAGCAGGTACGGCGGCCTGGTCGCGGTCACCTGCCAGGCCGCCTCCTCCAGTCGGGCGGCGAGGACGGCGCCGTGGACGGTGACGTGCGCGCCGCGCAGCGGGGAGCCGCCCCGTCCGCTCAGGGCGTCCCAGAGCCGCCGCGGCGGTGTCTCGCCCGCCACCGCGGCCACCACGAACAGGACGTCCCGGGGCACGCAGTCCCCCCACCGGCCGGTGCCGCTCCACGGGTGCTCGCGGCGAACCGGCTCCAGCGCCTCGATCAGCGCGGCCCGGTCGAGGTGCGCCTGCCGGACGAGCCCGTCCAGCACCCGTTCGAAGGCCACGACGCCGGGCTCGCGGGACGCGAGCAGGGCGGACAGCTCCTCCGCCAGCTCGGCAGCCGAGGCGACCGGCGCGCCGAGCGGGCTCGGCCGCGGGACGGGCGGGAGGGCTTCGTTCCACCCGGTGGCCGGATCGGCGCCCTCACCGCCTCCGACAGGTGCGCCGAACAGCTCGCCCGCCCGGCGGTGGTGGACCGGGTTCAGCGCCTCGGCCGCGAACCGCAGCTCCGGCAGCACCGCCCCGCCCGCCGCCCCGAGGTGACGGGCCACCACGTTCAGCGCGCGCTCCTGGACGGCCGGGTCAGCGTGGCCGAAGGCCTGGGCCGCCGCGAGCACCACCGGCCCGGAGCGCTCGGGCGCGTGCCGGGCGGCCCGCTCGAGCCGGCCCAGCTGGGCGCGCACCAGCTTCTTCTCCGTCCGGAACAGCAGCACCGCCGAGGCCTCGTAGAGCACCTCGGGCTCGATCAGCCCGGCCTCGTCCAGCTCCGCGAGGACCTCCTGCGCGTGCCCGGCGATCACCGACAGCCCGTCCAGCAGCGCCACCACGTCCCGCACCCGGGCCGCGTACTCCTCGGGCGTGGGGGCGAGTGCCCGCAGCACCTCCAGGAAGGCCCGCTGGTCGGCCGGCTTGCCGCCGCGCAGCAGTCGGGCCACGCAGCGGTCGATCGCCGTCCCGCGGTCCACCACACCGGCCGCGGCCAGCTCCCCGATCGCCTCCGTCCAGACGTCGCCGGGGCGCGGGCTCAGCCGGGACGTCAACGAGTGGCCGACGTCGGCCAGTTCGAACACCACGGGGAGCAGCGCCGGAGTGAAGGTGTCCGTGCGGAGCTTCTCGGCCAGCGTCGGACGCGGGCCGCCAAGGTCGAGGGCGCACTCCAGCCAGTCCCGGACGAAGGCCTCGCTGCGCGGCACCTCGCAGCCGGTACGCCGGACCACCGCCTCGACGAGCCGGTACATCGACCAGCCCACGGCCCGCGCGGGCCGGGCGGCCAGCCGGGTGGCCACCTCGATCTGCCACTCCTGCGGCCGTGCCTCGACGACCGCGTGCAGTTCGGGATACTGGGCCCACTCCCGGGACGTGAAGTCGCTGCCGGCGAGCCAGGCGGCGGCGGCCGCCGGGCCCGTGTGGCAGCCGGCCCCGGCCACCAGCAGTGCTCCCTTGGCCTCGACCGCCGTGTGCGACCAGTCGTCACGGAGCTCCTTGCGCAGCTCCTTGAGCGCGATCAGGCAGTCCCGCCGCTGCGCCCGGTCCAGCCCGGCCAGCAGGTCCGGTATCACCTCGACGGACCCGCTCCGGACGGCCGCGCACAGTTCCACGACCGGCACCGGCACCGGCACCACACCCGCCACCGCGTCCTCCACCGCGCTCACGCGCCCGATGCCCCGCACCGTGCTCACGCTCCCGCCTCCCGCACCATCGCGACCGCCAGCACGTGCTTGCACGGCCCGCGCCCGCCGCGGTACTTGCCCCACCACAGGCAGGTGCAGCCGGTCCGCCCCGCCTCGTCCGTCCGCACCCGCTGGATGTGGTCGTCCACCGTGACCACGGCCGTCGTGCCGCCCTCCTCCATCCGCACCGCTCCCGCCTCGACCAGCGCCCGGGCCGCCCGCAGCCGCGGGTTGGCGGCCTCGGCGCGCCCGGCCTCGTAGGGGAGCTGACGGTGGAAGTACGCGGCCTCGGCGGTGTCGTAGCCGATCTGCCCGGCGGTGCCGAGCCGGGTGAGCGCGGCGCGCACCCGCTCGGGGCTCAGACCGGACTGCTCGGCCAGGTCCCCGACCTCGATCCGCGGCTCCCACGCGAGCAGCACCGACACCAGCTCTGCGTCCTGCTCGGCCGTACCGGTGGCGAGCGCGTCCAGGACCCCGCCCTCGCCGGAGAAGCCCCGGGAGGCATCGGGCGACAGCGTCAGGGTGAGCCGCATGCCGGGCAGCACCGCCTCCCAGGCGGAGGCGGTGGGCTCGCCGGCGGCCACCGGCCCGTAGACCCGCAGGGCGAGCGCGTGTCGCAGCACCCTCTGCAGCGCCACCAGCCGCTCGGGCCCGGGCAGGCAGATCGCGCCGGGCACCGGGCGGGTGGTCGGCCGCAGCGACCGGCCGGCCGGGACGACCCAGCCGACGCCGCCGCGCCCACCGCGCGGCAGCGAGCGCAGGAACCTCACCGCCTCCGCCGCGGGCAGCTCGGCGCGCAGCTCGAAGCCGGCCGCGACGACCTGGGTCTCGGCGAAGCCGCGCAGCCACCGCTCCGGCAGCGGCACCTTCTTCTCGACCAGCGGGCCGTCGAAGCTCGTGACCTCCAGCGCGTCCGGCCCGACGGCGAGGTGCAGCGGGTCGGCGGGGCCGATCCTGGTCAGCGCCTCGCGCAGCGGGTTGTTGACGTCCACGTTGGTGGTGCCGTGCCCGATCTCGTCGCCGTCCAGCCCGGCCTGCAGCACGTCGAGCCGGGCGTAGACACCGCAGCAGCCGGAGAAGGACTCGAAGCGCAGCCGGTCCCCGTTGGCCGTCACCACCGGGTCGAGCGAGGCCCGCAGCTGCGGCTGGTGGTAGCGCGCGGCGGCGACGTCCGCGACCGCGAGCAGCGCGGCGGCGGCCGGCGCGGGATCGGCCAGGAAGCCCGCGAAGAAGCGCGGGTTGGCGGCCGCGCCGAGCGGGGTGGCGCCGCCCGAGGTGGCCAGGTCGAGGTGCCGGCCGTCGGCTCCGTCCAGGACGGCCGACGGGCGCAGATAGGCGTACGCGTGTGCGGATTGCGTCATGGCGAGCACGCTAGGTGAAGGGACTGACAGTCCGCCGAAGCAGCGCGAGACTGGAACAGGTTCTACAGACTCCTCGACCGCCGACGAGTTATCCACGTCACACCACGGCACGGTTGGCTTCTGCCACTATGACCTCGTGACCGACCTGACCGCACCGCCCGTCCCGGCCGTCCTGGACACCCGCCCGACCTCCCCGTTCGCCGAGCTGCTGGAGCTGGAGCAGCCAGACGAGAACACGTTTCGGGGCTTCTGCCACGCCGGCGCCCCGATGCGCGCCTTCGGCGGACACGTCGCCGCGCAGGCACTCGTCGCCGCCGGACGCACCTGCGAGGACCAGCTCACACCGCACTCCCTGCACGGCTACTTCCTGCTGCCCGGCGTCCCGACCCGGCCGATCGACTACGTGGTGGAACGCCTGCGCGAGGGCGTCACCTACACCACCCGACGGGTGACGGCGGTCCAGAAGCGGAACGAGATCTTCTCGCTCACCGTCTCCTTCAAGCGCCCGGAGCCGGCCAACGACCGCCAGCCCGCGATGCCGGCGCTGCCCGGCCCGGAGTCCCTGCCCGACGCCACCGCGCACTGGCCCGCAGAGCTGCGTGCGGCGGTCGCCGCGACCGGAGGCTTCCGCGACCTCGAACTGCGCTTCGTCCCGGCGGACACCCCCGGCCTGCCGCCGGCCGCGCCCGGCGCGCTCCAGCAGTTCGTCTGGATGCGCACCGCCTCCCGGCTCCCGGACGGCGCGCCGCTGCACGCCGCCGCCCTCACCTACCTGTCCGACCTCACCCTGGCCTCCACAGCCGGGCTGGACGAGCAGCCGAACTTCTTCCAGCGCAGCGGGCCGCCCACCCTGCTGATGGCCTCGCTGGACCACTCGATGTGGTTCCACCGGCCCTTCCGGGCCGACGACTGGCTGCTGTTCGCCCAGCGCAGCCCGTCCTCCTCGGACGGCCGCGGCCTGACGCTCGGCGAGTTCTACGACCGCGACGGCCGACTGGTCGCCTCGGCCGCCCAGGAGGCGCTGATCCGCCGGCTGACGTAGGGCCGCCGCGGCCCGGTGACCCGCGGGCGAACGGAAGGGGGCCGGTCGGCGTCATACTCCTGAGCGGCCCCGGCCCGTATCATGGTGCGGGTGACCAAGGTTGACCTGTCACCACGGCCGGTGGAGGCGATGTCTCCACGTCAGCTCGAACGCCGCGAAAGCCTGATCGCGGCCGCGCTCGCCCTGGTGAACGAGATCGGCGTCGAGCGGCTGCAGATGAAGCAGGTCTGCGAGCGGTCCGGAGTCGCCCTGGGGACGGCGTACCGCTACTTCTCGTCCAAGGACCACCTCCTGGCGGCGGCGATCGCCGAGTGGCACCGCCTGCTGCTGGCCGACCTGGTGGCCGAGCTGCGCGGGCCACGGGCCGGGCTGGGGGACACCGACCGGGCGGTCCGGTTCGTCCGGGGCGGGATGCGGGCGTACCAGCGGCAGCCCGAACTGGCCCGGCTACGGGTGGCCGTGGCCGCCTCCACCGATCCGTTCGCCAGCGAGGCGCTGCAGGGCATGGCCCGGGCCGACAGCACCGCCCTGCAGGCGGTGACGGCCGACGTGCCCGCCGCGTCCAGCGACCTGGTGCGGCACATCGTCGCCCACGCCTGGCAGGGCGAGCTGACCGCCTGGGTCACCGGCCGCACCACCCTCGGGGACGCCAGGCGGCGGCTGGAGGACGTGGTGCGACTGGTGCTGACCCCGTACGAGACGCCGTACCCGGCGCCGTACGAGGTCCAGTCCACCGGCTGAGCCCGTCCCGGCCCGGGGCCGGGCCGACGGTCGATCCTCAGGCGGGTCACGATCGGCGGCTCCGTCCTCCCCGGTCGGTCCGGCGCGGTCAGACCACCGTCACCGGGTGGGCCACCACCGCGCCGAACAGGTAGCCCTCCCGGTTGAAGACCGCCCGCTCGGGCTGGCCGTTGCCCCGGCGGTCCGTCGCGCGGGCGCGCAGCTCGTACCGGCCGGGCCGCCCGGGGTGCCAATCGAAGCTCCAGCGCGTCCAGTCGTCGGCGTGCGACCAGCCGTGCAGCTGGGCGCGCCGCCAGCTCCTTCCCCCGTCGGTGCTCACCTCGACCCGGCGCACCGCCGCCGTGCCGGACCACGACCGCCCGTGCAACCGGTGGAGGCGACCGGCCTCCAGCACCGCACCCGGGGCCAGTTCGAACGCGCTCCGGACCACCTGCGCGGTGAGCGGCGCACCGCCGCCGGGCGGGTGGTCGGGGCCGAACATCCGGTAGAAGTCGGTGTTCCACGGCGAGTGGAGCGGGTGGTCGGCGACCTCGATGCTGCCGACCCACTTGATCGAGGCGACGCCCACCCAGCCCGGCACCACCAGCCGCAGCGGCGCACCGTGGTCGGGGGTCAGCGGCTCGTCGTTCATCTCGTACGCGAGCAGCGCGTCCTCCAGGGCCTTGGCGATCGGCAGCGGACGGCGCACCGGGCCGTGGTCGACGCCGTCGACGACGTAGTGCGCGTCCAGGCCCGTCGGCAGCACGTCGACCGCCTCCGCCGTCAGCCCGGCCGCCCGAAGCACCTCGGCCAGCCGGACGCCCCGCCAGAGCGCGGAGCCGATCGCGCCGAGCGTCCACGGCGTGCCCGGGACGCGCCGGCCCTGCTGGCGGCGGAAGTAGTCACGGCCGTTCCCGGCGCACTCGATCACCGCACTGATCCGGGTCGCGGGCAGCGCCCGCAGCGCCGCCAGGTCGAACTCCACCGGCCGTCCGGCCGTCGGGGCGCCGCGCAGACCGCTGCCGAACAGCCGCAGCCGCCAGGCGTCGGCGTCGATCAGCGGAGTGCCGGTGTGGTTGCGGACGAAGAACCGCTCCACCGGCACGTGCCGACCGACGGTCGACCTCCCCTCGGCGTCACGCAGGGCCTCCCAGCGCATCTCGGCATTGGTGCCGTGCGGGACGAACCACTCGGCGGGCAGCGGCTTGACGATCCCCGACGTGGGATCACCGGGCGCGGCATCACCAGGCATGGCGTCACCGGGCGCGGCATCACCGGACGGAACGCTGCCGGACGGAACGCTGCCGGACGTGGCACCGCCGGACGCGACGTGGCCGGACGCGGCGTTTCCGGACATGGGGCCTGGCACCTCCTCGGCGACCACCCGGCCCGGGGCAACACCGGTGCGGCCGACGCGGGCACGGTGGGCGCCCCGGCGGCGGAGAGCGTTCGTACGGTGTCCAAACCGCACTCCGTGCTCCCAGCGTAGGCGTTCCTGCGCGGTACGTAACCACGGCGGGAGCGGCCGGCTCGTCTTTTGATGCGCCTCCGGGTCTCCGGCGCGCCTCCGGGCGTCCGGTCCGGTACCCGCGCGCTTGACCTTCCCACCGGTGTGAACGCCTACCGTCCTCGTTGCCGGGGGAAACCGCCGTCCACGAAGGAGCACCGTCATGCCTTCCACACCCGCCCCGCTCGCCCGGATCGTCCAGGGCTCCGGCCCCGGCCTGCTGCTCGCACACGGCGCCGGCGGCAGCGCCCGGGACAACTGGGGCCCACTGCTGCCCGACCTGGCCGTCCACCGCACCGTCGTCGCCCCCGACTACCCCGGCTCCGGTGACAGCCCGTCCGAACCCGGCCGCCCCACCCTGGACGAGCTGGCCGAGCGCCTGGTCGCGACCGCCGACGCGGAGGGCCTGGACACCTTCGACCTGGCCGGGTACTCGCTCGGTGCCGCCGCCGCCGTCCGGATCGCCACCCGCCACCCCGAACGCGTCCGCTCACTGCTGCTGCTCGCCGGTGTGGCCGGCGGGTCGGCCCGGATGCGGCTGCTCTCCGAGCTGATCGTCGACCTCGGCGAGCGGCCCGACGACCTCGCCCGACTGGTGCTCACCGTCGTGCTCGGCGAGACGTGGGTGGACGCCCTGCCCGCCGAACAGCTCGCGGGGCTGCAGGAGGCGCTCAAGTCCCCGCTGCCGGACGGCATCCGCCAGCAGTTCCGGCTCGCGGGCGAAGCCGACGTGCGGGCCGAGCTGGCCGCGATCGCCGTGCCGACCCTGGTCGTCAGCACCGCCGAGGACATGCTCGTCCCACCGTCCCAGCACCGCCTGCTGGCCGAGGGCATCCCCGGCGCGCGCTTCGTCCGACTCGCCAGTGGACACCTGCCGGTGGTCGAGGCGCTGCCCGAACTGCGCGCCGTGATGCTGGAGTTCGTCAAGGGCCTCGACGAGGGCTGACCGAGGGACCCGGCCGGGGCGGGCCGCTCCACGAGAGCCGAGCAGACGGGAACACCCCGGTCGGCGGCGGTGTTCGCCCGATCATGCGCATCGGAGAACTCGCCCGCCTGACCGGGGTGTCCACCCGGCTGCTCCGCTACTACGAGGAGCAGGGCCTGCTCCAACCCACCCGCACGACGGCCGGCTACCGCGAGTACGGCGAGGAGGACACCGTACGGGTGTGGCAGATCCGCAGCCTGCTCGCCGCCGGGCTGACCACCCGGGTCATCGGCGAACTGCTGCCCTGCGCCACGGGCCCGGTCCCCGTCCTGGAGGCCTGTCCGGACCTGCTCGCCATGCTGCGCGGCGAACTCGCCGACCTCGACGCCCGGATCGACGACCTCACCAGCAGCCGCCTCGCCCTCTCCCGCTACCTCGACACCGCGCACGACCCGGGCGCGGAGCACGCCGCCTGACGGGACGCGCCTCCACCGCCCGGGCCTCCGCCCGGGTCTCCGTCCGTGATCGGTCGACACCGCGCTGACCAGGGCGTACGCCCCGCTCGGGAGGGGTGGGGCGTACGCGGCCAACCGACGCCCAACCCCCGTCCGGACTTCACCCGCGCGTACCGACCGTTCACACCGCAGTGGCAACCTCCGGGTCATGAACGCCAGCCCTCAGGCGCCCTACCAGGAACCGCGCTTCCCGCTCCCGCAGCGGCACCGTCGTCTGCTCGCCTGCACCGCCGTCCTCGCCTCCATCGCCCTCGGCACCCTGGGCGTCGGCGCCACCGTGGAAACCGTCGAACACGGCTCCCTCGTCAGCGCCACCGCCACCACCGGCAAGTAACCGCAGCCCATCTCCCGGCACCGCCGCCCGCAGTTCGGGCGCGGTGCTTCTGCCTTCCCGGCCCCGTATCACCCACCTCGTGGCAGCGGCCCCGGAGCCGAACGGAAGTGACGGCCCGGAACCGGCACCGATCCGGCCGAACGGCCCGGGCACTGGTGACTGCTGGTCCGCCGCAACCGACGAAGCAGCGATCTGCGGCTGGAGCACCACCCCGCCGCCCGCAGGACGGGCGCTACGCCCGCTGCTCGGTCCGGGGGCCCGGGGGCGGCGGGATGAAGGGGGCCGGGCGGGAGTGGCGGCCGGTGCCTGGGGTGGGGTGGAGGTCCGGGGCGGGGGCGAAGCGGGCGGCGTGGGGGCGCAGGTGCCAGGTCGGGGGGCGCTTGGGCTGGGGGGTGGGGGTGATCAGACCGAGGCCGTGGAGGAGGTCCAGGGCGTCGCGGCGCAGGGCGGTGCGGTCGGAGAGGTAGCGGGCCGGGAGGCCGTACTCGTCGGTGATGTCGCCGAGGACGCCGTCTATCAGCGCGTCGGCGATCGGGACGTCGCCCTCGGTGGTCTCCGCGGGCAGCGGGCGGACCTCCTCGACCAGGCGCTCGACCAGCAGCAGGGTGGCCTGGGCGAGGGTGCCGGCGCCGGGGAGGGCGAGGTCGGTGAGTTCGGCGGCCGGGTCGAGCAGTGCGACGCCCTCGGCGCGTAGTTCGGTCTCCAGGCCGAGGAAGTCGGCGAGCGCGGCGGGACCGCTGAGCCGGTGCTCGTGCAGCCAGGTGCGGCAGTCCTCGGGGAGGTCGGCGGCGAGGACGGCGGGCGTCTCGGCGAGGAGGCGGCGGACGGCCGTGGCGGGTTCGGCCTCGGCGGCGCGGCGGACGAGGTCGGCGGCGTCGTCGGCCAGGGCGGGCGGGCCGACCGGGACGGCGCGGGCGAGGTCGCGGTCCACGGTCAGGACGAAGGCGTCGGAAGAGGCATCGGCGTCGGCGTCGGCCGGGGCGGCGGCAGAGGCGTCGGCGGCGGTGCCGGCCGGTAGTTCGCCGAGCACCTGCCATCCGGCCAGCGCGGCCAGCGCCATGTCGAGGTCGGCCGGGTCGGCGGTCAGCCCGGGTGCGGCGGCGCGCATCGCGTCGAGCAGCCGCCGGTACTCCAGCTGCTCCGGGGCGTCGACCAACAGTGCCAGGGCAAGGGCGAGTTGGGCGTAGCCGCCCGGGGTGAACGGTGCGCCGGTGGCGGGGTGTTCGAGGCGGCGGGCGGCGCCGGGGCCGAGGCCGGCCTTGCACAGCCGGGCGTGCCAGGGGCCGACGTCCAGGCGGTAGCCGAGCAGGGTGTCGAAGCGCTCGGCCAGCCAGTCGCGGTGACGACGGATCAACGGGAAGCCGTCGGCGTGCGGGCCGGAGGCGGTGACCAGCGGGTGCGCCAGCAACAGCCGGGCGGCGATCCGGCGTTCGGCGGCGGGAAGCTCCTCGCCGGAACGATCCTGCGCGACCACGAGCGGAGGCGGACCCACGCTCGCGGCCTCCTCCGACATCAGCGGGATGCGCTCGGGCTTGCGGTGCCTGCCGGGCCTGCCCGACTTGGCGCCTGACCGGACGACGGGCAGCTCGGCGGAGTCGCGCCGGGCGCGGCGCAGTCCGCCGTCGGCGCGGGTCTCGCGGGAGCGCGCGGACGCGAGTCCGTGGGCGGTGGGGCCGTGCCACCAGCTGACGTCGGGGTCGGCGGGCTCGGCGGGCGCGCCGAGGTGGCGGGCGGGGTAGAGCCCGAAGGACGCGGTGCAGAGGTCGTCGGCACTGCCGGGGGTGGCGGCCGCGAACCAGTGGGCCAACCGCAGCAGCCCCGGGTCGGGCGAGAGGGCGACGCCGTGGCCGGCACCGGCAGCCCGCGTGTCGTCGGCGCCGTCCGCGGCGCCGAGCCCGGGTTCCACGTCAGCGGCGTCAGCGGCGTCGGTGGTGCCAGTGGTGCCAGTGGTGTCGGAGGCGTCAGCGGTGCCGACGGCATCGAGGGCATCAAGGGCGCCGGCAGCCTCGGTCCGCACGGCTTCGCGTACGGCGAGGACGGCGGCGGCGGTTCCCCGACCTGCCCCGCCCGTACGTCCGTTCGGCCGACCGGCCGCCACCCGGGTGGCACCGACCGCGTACTCCTGCTGATCCATGTCGGGGTCCAGAGTAGACGGTGCCCGGGTCACCCGGTGGCAGCAACCGCCCTCCTGAGGAAGTCTCCGCAAGAGCCCTGGAATCGGCCGCCCTCGCTCCGCTCCTCGGCCGACCGTTCCCCGGCTTCCCCGTCACCCGCCCGACGCCGCCCGGGTTACGCACCGGTAACCTGCCCTTCCGGCCCCTGTTCGGCTCCCTTAGGGTCGGTACGGATCCCCCGCCCGTCCCTCGGAGGCCACGCGCGCATGAGCGAGCCCCGCGAGCGATTCACCAAGAGGTGCACATGAGCATTCGTACGACCACCCGTGCCGTCCTCGGTGCGCGCCTGCGGTCGGCCGGCGGCCTGCTGGGGGGATTCGCGGCCACCTCGGCGGCGCACCTCGGCTCGATCCTGTCCGGCGCGTCGGTGCTGCAGAACGCCACCAAGCCGGCGCTGATGCCGCTGCTGGCGGCGCACAGCGTGGTGGCGGCCAGGACCGCCGAGCGGGAGGCGCCGAAGCTGCTGGCGCCGGCGCTGATGTTGAGCGCGGGCGGGGACGTGCTGCTCCAGCTGAAGAACGACCCCGCGTTCCTGGCCGGCATGGGCTCCTTCGCGGCCGCGCACGTCTGCTACGTGACGATGTTCGTCCGGCACGGGGCACTCACCGACCGCCGGCGGGCCCTCGTGGTCGCGGCCGCGTACGCGACGGCCTGGGTGGCCCTGGTCGGTCAGCTCTGGCCGGACCTCGGGGACCTGCGGGTCCCGGTGGCCGGCTACAGCCTGCTGCTCACCTCGACGGCCGTCACCTCGGCCGGGCTGGGCTGGCGGACCGGGCTGGGCGGGGCGCTGTTCCTGCTCTCCGACACGCTGATCGCCACCAAGCTGGCGAAGTGGCGGGAGCTGCCGGGGCATCAGTTCTGGATCATGGCCACCTATGTGCTGGCCCAGTACCTGCTGGCCAGCGGCCTGCTCGCGCAGGAGGAGGGACGCGCACAGGAGGGCGGCCCCGCCGAACGGGCCGGCTTCGCCCAGCGGACCGCGCTCGCGCCGCTGGAGCCCCGCACCGTCTGACCCGGCGGACCTTCTGACGGCTCAGACCGCCCGCCACCCCGAACCACCCCACACCCCGAACCACACAGCACCGCGAACCACCCGGCCCGGTCCGGTCCGGTCCGGTCCGGCGGACCATCCGACACCGCACCGCGCCGCCGGACCCGTCAGGATCCGGCGGCGCGGCACAGGGCTGTCGGGGAGGCCATCAGGCACCGCGCCTCCGGAGCAGCCAGAAACCGCCGACGCCTCCCGCGACCAGGGCGAGGCCGCCGGCCAGCTCCGCCGGGTTCTCCGCGACCGAGCCGCCGAGGCCGGTCTGCACGGCGCCGTGCGGGGCGACCTGCTGGCTGCCGGCGCCGGACTGCCCGAGCGATCCGGCCCACTCCCCTGCCGCCTTGCCCCAGTCACCCAGGCTCTTGTCCGGCGTGGCGGGGCCGGCGGGGGCGGCGGAGGTGACGGTGGCGACGGTCACCGTGGTCGAGAAGGCGCCGCCGTCCGGGCAGGTGCCGTCGACCTTGCTGTCCCCGGACTGCTGGGAGGCCAACCGGGCGGAACCGGCGTGCTTGCCGTCGGGGCCGAGGGTGAGGGTCGCCGGGCCGCCTTCGAAGGCGGCGGAGTGGGCGGTGATGGTCTTGGCGTCGGGCTTGTCCGACTTCTCGCAGGAGACCGTGACCGTCACGGTCTGGCCCGGTGCGGCCTGGGACGGGCTGACCGAGGCCGAGCCGTCCCTGGCGGAAGCGAGGGGGGCCGTCAGGCCGGTCAGCGCCGTCGCGCCGATCAGGGCGGCGGCGGCCGTACGCATGGGGCGCATGCCGGAACCTCCGGGATTCTCGGGCACAGCCGGGGACACCCATGTCCACGTGGTCGATCAACTGCACCCGGTCATTCACCGACCGTAGGCATGCGCCCCGCGCTCAGCCAGCGCTCAGGACCGTTCGGGTTACGGCCCGCCACCCGGGGTAACCGGCGTGGTGACCCCGGCGCGCCGCGACGGCCGGGGTGCTCAGAGGTCGAGGTCCACCACGACCGGTGCGTGGTCCGAGGTGCCCTTGCCCTTGCGGGCCTCGCGGTCGACGTAGCTGTCGGTGACGGCGTCGGCGAAGGCCTTGTTGGCGTAGGTGAGGTCGATCCGCATGCCCCGGTTCTTGGGGAAGGCCAGCTGGCGGTAGTCCCAGTAGGTGTAGGGACGGTCGTACTTCAGCGGGCGCGGCACGACGTCGTGCAGGCCGATCTCGCCCAGGGCCTCCAGTGCGGCGCGCTCGACCGGGGTGACGTGGGTGAGGCCCTCGAAGGCGGCGACGTCGAAGACGTCCTCGTCGGACGGGGCGATGTTGAAGTCCCCGAGGACGGCGAACGGGCGGGCGCCGGCGGCGTCCTCGACGGAGGCCTTGCGCAGCGCCTCCAGCCACTCCAGCTTGTAGTGGTAGTGCGCGTGGCCGACCTCGCGGCCGTTGGGCACGTAGACCGACCAGACCCGGACCGGGCCGCAGGTGGCGGCGATGGCGCGCGGCTCGACGTCGGGCAGCAGGGCGCCGTCGGCGAGGTAGCCGGGCTGGCCGGGGAGGTCGCGCACGACGTCCTCCAGGCCGAGCCGGGAGACGATGGCGACGCCGTTCCACCGGCCGATGCCGTGCGCGGCCGTCTCGTAGCCGAGTTCGCGGACCTCGTCGTACGGGAAGGCGTCGGCCGCGCACTTGAGCTCCTGGAGGCAGAGCACGTCGGGCTTGGCGCTCGCCAGCCACTCCAGGAGCTTGGGCAGCCGCGCGGTGACGGAGTTGATGTTCCAGGTGGCGATGCGGACGGTCACGGCGGGCGGCCTTCCCGGTGGTTCGGTACGGACGGGGTGCTGACGGGTGCTGACGGGGTGGGCCCCCCTCGCGGGGGAGGCCCACCCCGAACATACCGCCCGGCACTGACAATCCGGACGGCCCCGGCGCACGGCCGCCGCCCGGGTCACGGGCAGGCGCACCGGTCGGCACACCGGTCAGCGCACCGGTCAGCGCACGGTCCACCGACCGCGTACCCACCGCGCACCGACCGCGCCACCGCCGGGGTCGGCGTCCGAAGGGCTCGGTCAGCGCGCGGGCCGGACCACCGCGGCCGAGCCGCCGCCGCGCCGCACCGGTTCGGCGGCGGCCACCCAGCGCCCGTCCGGCAGCCGCTCCACGCCCGTGGCGGCACCGATCTCCGCCACGGCGGTGAAGGCGTGCCCGAGCGCCTCCAGCCCGGCCCGCTCGGGCAGCGCCAGGAAGGCGGGCTCGGCCTGGGTCGCGGCGGTGTTGCGCTGGCTGGCGCGCGGCGCGGCGATCGCCTGCTCCAGGCTCAGGCCGCGGTCCAGCCGGCCGAGCAGCACCTGCAGGGTGGTGGTGATGATCGTCGCACCGCCGGGGCTGCCGGTGGCGAGGAAGGGCTCGCCGTCGCGCAGCACGACGGTCGGGGACATCGAGGAACGCGGCCGCTTGCCCGGGCCCGGCAGGTTGGGGTCGGGGACGCCGGGGGCGAGCGGGGTGAAGTCGAAGTCGGTCAGCTCGTTGTTGAGCAGGAAGCCCCGGCCGGGGACGGTGATGCCGCTGCCGCCGGTCTGCTCGATGGTGAGCGTGTAGGAGACGATGTTGCCCCAGCGGTCGGCGACCGTCAGATGGGTGGTGTTGGGGCCCTCGTACGGTTCGGCCACGGCCTGGCCGGTGTCGGCGCAGTCGGCCGGGTGGCGCGGGTCGCCGGGGGCGAGCGGGCTGGTGAGCGCGTGGTCGGGGCTGATCAGGCAGGCCCGGGAGGCGGCGTAGCGCTCGGACAGCAGCTGCCTGGTGGGAACGTCGACGGAGGCCGGGTCGCCGACCCAGCGGTTGCGGTCGGCGAAGGCGATCCGGGAGGCCTCCAGGAAGCGGTGGTAGTACTGCGCGCCGCTGTACGTGGCGACGTCGCCGCCGTCCTCCAGGATGTTCAACGCCTCGCCGACGGTGGTGCCGCCGGAGCTGGAGGGGGCCATCGAGTAGACGTCGTAGGCACCGTGGGCGACGTGGGTGGGGGCCTGGTCGGCGCGGACCCGGTAGGCGGCGAGGTCGGCGGTGTCCACCTTGCCGGGGCGGGCGTTGCGGCCGGAGGCCGGGTCGACCGGCGGGTGCTGCAGGGTGTTGACGATGTCCTCGGCCAACTTCCCCCGGTAGAAGGCCTTCACGCCGTCCTTGGCGAGCAGCCGGTAGGTGGCGGCGAGGTCCGGATTGCGCAGGACGCTGCCGACCTCGGGGGGCTTGCCGCCGGGCAGGTAGAGCGCGGCGGTGGCCGGGAAGTCCTTGAACCTGGCCTGGTTGTCGGCGGTCTGGCCACGGAAGGTCTCGTCCACGACGAAGCCGTTGTCGGCGATCCGCTCGGCGGGTTCGAGGGCCTGGGCGAGCGAGCGGGTGCCCCACTGGCGGAGTGCGGCGTCCCAGGTGGCCGGGGTGCCGGGGACACCGACGGAGAGGCCGCTGGTGACGGCGTCGGCGAAGGCCAGCGGCTTGCCGTCCTCCAGGAACAGCCCGGTGTCGGCGGTGCGGCCGGCGGTCTCCCGGCCGTCGATGGTGTGCACCCGGCCGGTGGCGTGGTCGTAGTAGACGAAGTACCCGCCGCCGCCGATGCCGGAGGAGTACGGCTCGGTGACCCCGAGGGCGGCTGCGGCGGCGACCGCCGCGTCGACGGCGTTTCCGCCGTTGCGCAGCACCTCGATCCCGGCGGCGGTGGCGTCGGCGTCGACGGTGGCCACCGCTCCGCCCCGGCCCACCGCCTCGGGCGCCTTCGGCGGCGGGGCCGCGGCTCCGGCCGGCAGCGCGGTGGACCAGATCAGCGCGGTGGTGAGCAGCAGTGGTGGTGCCAGACGGGCCAGAGCCCTCATCCGAGTCCTCCTGAGTCGACGTCAACTCAGTTGTTCCACAGGAGGGATGATCCGACAACCACACGGCGCCACTACCGGTGGGTAGTTGACGAGACGGAAGCAAACGGGCACCGACGGGGCGGACAGCCGACGATCGACGGCCGGCATCAGACAGCCGACGCCGGACAGCAGACAGCAGACAGCAGACAGAGTTCAGCGAACAGATTTCATCATCTGTTCGCTGAACTCTGTCCGCTGAAAGTCGTCCGCCACTCCCCCGGGCAGCACCCGGCGGCATCCCCTACAGCGCCCCCACCACGCGCCCGCAACCCGCCTACAGCGCGCTGCGCTCCACCCGCCGCCGCTTGATGGTTCGGAAGCGCCGGGCCACCTGGCGGGCGAGGTCGGCGGCGCCGACCAGGCCGGCGTCGTTACCGAGGGCGGCGTGCACGATGGCGGCCTCGGGGCGGAAGCCGCGGCCGGTGAGGGTGCGGCGGAAGGTGTCGCGGGCCGGCCCGAGCAGCAGGTCTCCGGCCTCCGAGACGCCGCCGCCGATGACGAAGCGGCCCGGGTCCAGCCCGGCGGCCAGGTTGGCGATGCCGACGCCCAGCCAGGTGCCGACCTCGTACAGCAGCTCGATCGCGGTCGGGTCGCCGTCCTGCGCGGCCTCGGTGACCAGCGGGCCGGTGATGCCCTCGACCGTCCCGCCCGCCCGGGCCAGCAGCGGCTGCACCACCGGGGACTCCTCGGCGACCAGCTCGCGCGCGTCGCGCACCAGCGCGTTGCCGGAGGAGTACTGCTCCCAGCAGCCGCGGTTGCCGCACGGGCAGCGGTGGCCGCCGGGCAGCACCTGCATGTGCCCGAACTCGCCCGCCAGCCCGTACTTGCCGCGGTCGACGTAGCCGTCCCGGACCACCGCGCCGCCGATACCGGTGCCCAGGGTGAGCATCACCATGTGGTCCTCGCCGCGCCCGGCGCCGAAGCGCCACTCGGCCCAGGCGGCGGCGTTGGCGTCGTTCTCCACGATCACCGGGAACCGCAGCCGCTCGCTGAGCGCCTGCTGCAGCGGCTCGTTGCGCCAGTTGAGGTGCGGGGCGAACAGCACCCGGGAGCGGTCGGCGTCGACCCAGCCGGCCGCGCCGATGCCGACGGCGTGGACGTCGTAGCGGTCGGCGAGCTGCAGCACCAGCTCGACGATGACGTCCTCGACCACCTTGGGGCTCTTGCTCTTGTCCGGCGTGTCGGTGCGCAGCTTCTCCAGCACCTTGCCCTCGCCGTCCACCACCCCGGCGACCACCTTGGTGCCGCCGATGTCGATGCCGATGGTGGGCAGTCGCAGTATCCCCGCGGGCAGGGCGCGGCGGCGGCGCTCGGCGCGCGGGCCGAGGCCGAGCAGGGTGGGCAGGACGGGCGGCCGGGTGCTGCCTTGAGGGCTGGTCACGGCTGCGGACGCTCCTCACGGGAGTCGGGGACGGAGGGACGGGCCAGCTCGTGCGACAGCTCGGCGAGGTCGGAGCCGCCGGCCATCTCGGTGGTGAGCTGTTCCAGGCTGATCTCGGCGCGCGGGTGGCTGCCCGCCATCCGGCCGCGCTTGAGCAGGGTGAAGTGGTCGCCGACCAGGTACGCGTGGTGCGGGTTGTGGGTGATCAGCACGACCCCGAGCCCGGCGTCGCGCGCGGCGGTGACGTACTTGAGCACCACCCCGGACTGCTTGACGCCGAGCGCCGCGGTGGGCTCGTCCAGGATCAGCACCTTGGCACCGAAGTGCACGGCGCGGGCGATCGCCACGCACTGGCGCTGGCCGCCGGACAGGGTGCCGATCGGCCGGTCGACGTCGTGCAGGTCGATGCCCATCTTCGCGAGGGCCTCGCGGGTGGTGGCGCGCATGCCGTCGGCGTCCAGGCGCAGGCCGCCCCAGCGGCGCGTGCCCCGCTCGGAGCCGAGGAAGAAGTTGCGCCAGACCGGCATCAGCGGGACGACGGCGAGGTCCTGGTAGACGGTGGCGATGCCGCGGTCCAGGGCCCGGCGCGGGGAGTCGAAGCGGACTTCCTCGCCGCCCACGGTGTAGCTGCCCTCGTCGTGCCCGTGCAGTCCCGAGATGATCTTGATCAGGGTGGACTTGCCGGCCCCGTTGTCGCCGAGCACGCAGCTGATCTCGCCGGCCCGCAGGGTCAGCGAGACGTCCTGCAGCGCCCGGACGGTGCCGTAGCTCTTGCCGACGCCGTCGAGGGAGAGCAGTTCGGTGCCCGCCTGTCCGGTACTCGTCGTGTGTTCGGTGTTCATCGCGGCCCCCGCTCGGCCCGGCGCTTGACGTAGGCGTTCAGCAGCGCGGCCAGCAGCAGCATCGCGCCGAGGAAGAACTTGAACCAGTCCGGGTTCCACTCGGCGTAGATGATCCCCTTGCTGGCCATGCCGAAGATCAGCGCGCCGAGCGCGGAGCCGACCACCGAGCCGTAGCCGCCGGTGATCAGGCAACCGCCGATGACGGCCGCGACGATGTAGATCAGCTCGTTGCCGACACCCTCGCCGGACTGCACCGTGTCGAAGGAGAACAGCAGGTGCTGGCCCAGCACCCAGGCGCCGAAGCCGACGCCCAGGTAGAGCACGGTCTTCGTCCGGGCGACCGGCACGCCGACCGCGCGGGCGGCGTCCGCGTCACCGCCGACGGCGAAGATCCAGTTGCCGAAGCGGGTGCGCAGCAGCACCCAGCTGCCGACCACGAGCAGGCCCAGCCACCACCACACGGTGGCCTTGACGGTCAGTCCGCCGATGGTGACCTCGGAGGCGAACAGCCACCGGCAGGACTCGAAGCCCTGCATGTCGGCGATCGACTTGGTGGAGACGGTGCCCGAGATCGCCTTGGTGAGGCCCAGGTTGGCACCGGTCAGCATCAGGAAGGTGCCGAGGGTGACGATGAAGCTGGGCAGCTTGGTGCGGCCGAGCATCCAGCCGTTGAACCAGCCGATCGCCAGCGTGGTCGCGAGCGAGACCAGCACGCCGACCCAGGTCACCGCGGTGAGCTGGTACGAGACCATCGAGGAGGTCAGCGCGGCGGTGGTGACCAGTACGCCGGCCGAGAGGTCGAACTCGCCGCCGATCATCAGCAGCGAGACCGGCACCGCCATGATCCCGATGGTGGACGCCGCATAGAGCACGGTGCCCAGCGAGGAGAGCCGCAGGAAGGGCTCGGCGACGACGGCGAAGACCAGGAAGACCGCGACGGCGGCGATCAGCGAACCCAGCTCCGGGCGGGCGAGGAGCCGCCGCAGGGCCGCCGGGCGGTCCTGGGTCAGGCCGTCCTGGGCGAGGAGGTCCGGGCTGCTCACCGGGTCCCCCTCGCGACGTACTCGGCGAGCGCGTCGGCGTTCTCCTTGGTGAGGATCTGCGGGCCGGTCTCGACCGGCTTGCCCCCGCCGAGCATGTCCAGGTTGGACTTGTAGAGCCAGAGCAGGTCGACGCCCTCGTAGCCCTGGAGGTAGGGCTGCTGGTCGACGGCGAAGCCGACGCTGCCGGACTTGAGCCCGGCCACCACCTGCTGTCCCAGGTCGAAGGTGTCCAGCTCGACGGGGCGGCGGGCGTCCTGGATGGCCTGCAGACCGGTGGCCGCCATCGGGCCGGAGAGGGTGAGCACGGTGTCGATGGTCGGGTCCGCCTGGAGCTTGGCGGAGACCGCGGCGCGGGCGTCGGGCATGTCGACGCCGTTGACGTAGAGCACCTGGAAGGATCCGCCGGCCTTGGACTGGGCGCCGGAGCAGCGCTGCTCCTGGCCGACGTTGCCCTGCTCGTGGATGACGCAGAGCACGTTCTTGCGGCCGCGCGCGGCCAGCTCGGCGCCGGCCGCCTGGCCGGCCGTGGACTCGTCCTGGCCGATGTGGGTGAGGGCGCCGAACTTCTGGGAGTACTCCTGCCCGGAGTTGATGGTGATCACGGGAATGCCGGCCGCCTTGGCCTTGGCGAGGACGTCGGCCATGGCGTCGCCCTTGGCGAGGGTGACCAGCAGGCCGTCGACCTTCTGGTCGATGGCCGCCTGGACGAGCTGGACCTGGTTCTGGGTCTGCGCGTCGTTGGAGTACAGGAAGGTGATGTTGTCCTTGGCGGCGGCCTGCTCGGCCCCCTTGCGCACGGTGTCCCAGAAGGCGTCGCCGGCGCCGGAGTGGGTCACCATGGCGACCTTCCAGCGCGGGGTGGTGACGGCGCTGCCGCCGGCGGCCGCGGCCTTGGCGCGGGCCTCCTCGGCGCGTCTGCCTCCGGTACTGCTGCAGCCGGCCGCGGTGATCGCGAGGGCCAGGACGGCGCACACGGGCCAGAAGCGTCGGGACGGGCGAAAGCGGGTGATGCTCATCCCCATAGTCTCCCTGGCCCGCCCGCGCGCGATCGCACCGCCTCGCCCGGCGGCCGGAACGCCCTGGGAGGTAAGGTGCCCCGGGGGACCTTTCCTGGAAGTTCGCTGAACATCTGGTCCGGACGACCTTCGTCCGGATGACAGACTAGGCGCCGATCCGAAGGGGGTTCATCACGAGAACGTGATGTTCCTCTCAGGTTCCGCACAGATTCGGACGGCAACCGATCTTCGGTTCTCATCCGTCTGATGACATTGACGTGCGTTCGGGCGACTGGGGCCCGGGCGGCGAGCGACCCGGATACGAGAACGCGATGGAACTGACAGGTACGCCATTCCTCATCCTCACCGTCATTCTTGTGCCGGTGTCCATCACAGTGGCGTTGCTGTTCTGGGGGAAGGTCGGCGGTCCTCAGCCGGTGAAGGCCCTCACCCGGATCGTCATGATCATGTTCTGCCAGGTCACGGCCGTGCTGATGGTCTTCGTGATGGTCAACAACGCCAACCTGATCTACGGGAGCTGGGACGACCTGCTCGGCACCGGCAACCACGTCCGCGCCGTGCCCCCGGTGCCGCCGGCGGACGCGGCCGGCGGGAGCGGTGACGCCGCCAAGGAGCCCCCGAAGGTGAAGCAGAGCTTCGGCGGCGTGAACGACCCGGCGGTACCCAACGACGTGCAGAAGACCAGCCTCAAGGGCCAGGTCTCCGGCGTCGACGGCGAGGTGCTGGTCTGGCTGCCGCCGCAGTACAACGACCCGGCGTTCAAGGACAAGAAGTTCCCCGTGGTCGAGCTGATCCCGGGCTTCCCCGGCTCCTCCTCCACCTGGTACGGCACGCTCAAGGTCTCCGAGCAGCTCAAGCCGCTGATGCAGCAGGGCAAGGTCGCCCCGTTCATCCTGGTCTCGCCGCGCACCCTGCTGCTCGGCAGCAACCAGGACGCCGGCTGCACCGACATCCCCGGCAAGATCAACGCCGATGCCTGGATCACCCGGGACGTCCCGCAGATGGTGCTGGACAACTTCCGCGCCGACCCGTCCGCGGACCGCTGGGCGATCGCCGGCTACTCGGCCGGTGCGCACTGCGCGGCCAAGCTCTCGCTGGCCCACCCCAACCGGTACCGCGCCGCCATCGCGATGTCCGGCTACAACGACCCGGCGACCGAGAAGGACTCGCTGGTCGGCAAGGACCCCAAGCTGCGCGAGGCCAACAACCCGGTCACCATCCTGAAGGCCGCCCAGCAGCCGCCGAAGGTCGCCATGCTGATCAGCGGCGCCAAGGGCGACGGCTACGAGGACGGCGAGGCGATCCGCGCCGCCGCCAAGGCCCCGACCACCGTCCAGGTCGAGGAGGGCACCGGCCCGCACACCACCGAGATGTGGAAGAAGATGGTCCCGGGCGCCTTCCAGTGGCTGACCTCGATCATCCCGGCCCAGTAGCGGCCGACCGCACGACGGTCTGACGGTCCGACCGGCCGACGACCGGCCGACTGCACGAACCTGACGACGAGGGCCCGCCGCGAGATCGATCGCGGCGGGCCCTCGCGCGTGCCGAAGCCCCGTCAGGCCAGTTCGAGCGCCAGGTAGAAGTCCACCCGGTCCTCCAGCCGGGAGAGGTCACGCCCGGTCAGCTCCTCGATCCGGCCTATCCGGTACCGCAGGGTGTTCACGTGGACGTGCAGCTGCGCGGCGCAGCGGGTCCAGGAGCCGTCCGAGCGCAGGAACGCCTCCAGGGTCCGGACGAGGTCCGCCTGGTGCTCGATGTCGTACGCGATCACCTTGTCCAGCAGGCGGCTGCGGAAGGCACGGCGGACCTCGTCCGGGACGGCGGCCAGCAGCAGGACGTGCGAGGCGAGTTCCTCCGGGCCCGCGACGCAGACCCGGCCGACCCGGGAGGCGGCGATCCGGCGGGCGTGCCGGGCCTCCTCCAGGGCGCCGCGCAGGCCGCCGGCCTCGGAGGCGGGGGCGGAGACCCCGAGGGTGATCCGGCCCTCGGAGCCGAGCCCGGCCTCCAGCGGGGCGAGCAGGTCGCGCAGGGTGTCGGCGGGCACCGGGCTGTCCGGGGCGGGCAGCACCACGACGGCGCCGGCGCCCGTCCCGGCGACCAGGGCGCGGTCGGAGGCGGCGCCGAGCGCCTCCTCCAGGACGGCCCGGACGGTGCCCTCGGGCAGGCCGGTGCCCTCGGCGCTGAGTACCAGCCAGGAGCCGTCCTCCGTCTGGGACTTGGACTCGGTGCCCTCGTAGCGGGCGGCCATCGCCGAGGAGGCGTACAGGGTGCGGCTGATCTCGGCCGGGTCGGCGTCGCGGCGCAGCAGGGCGAGCACCTCGTCGGCGAGGCGGCGGCGCAGTCGGCGGCCCTCGTCGCGGCGGTGGCGCTCGGCGGCGACCAGTCGGGCCAGGTTCTCGGCGAGCTGCTGGCGCTTGGTGGTCCACTCGGTGATGTCGCCGGCGACCGCGAGCATCCAGTCGGCCAGCGACACCTCGTGCTCGGCGGAGGCCACGGCGGGCAGCAGCGAGTAGGAGCCGGCGGCCAGACGGACCCGGTGCGGGGGGCGACGGCGCTGGCGCTGGGCGGCGAGGTGGGCGCGCACCAGCTGGTCGCGGTCCTCGGCGGAGAGCCGGTCGGCGGGGCCGGCGATCACCGCGCCGGTGGGGGCGAGCACCCAGCAGTCCAGGTCGAGGTCGCCGCCGAGCAGGTCGAGCACCGCGTCCAGCCCGCCGCCGCCGGCCGCCGAGACGAGCAGGCGGTGCCGGTCGACCAGGGCGGCGAGATCGGCGGCGCGGTCGGCGGAGACCTGACGGCCGATGAACTCGGTGACGGTGCCGAAGGCGATGTCGTCGGGGACGGCCAGCAGCGGCATCCGGTGGCGGCGGCAGGCCTCGACCAGGTCCTCGGGAACCGGGCCGACCTCGGCCTCGCCGGCCGCGAGGGCGACCGCGCCGCCGGCCGCGAGGGTCCGCACGAAGCGCTCGGAGTCGGCCGGGACGGTGCGCCAGAGCATGCCGGTGAGCACCAGTTCGCCGCCGTGCAGGTAGCGGCCGGGGTCCTGCAGGTCCGTCGTCATCACGCCGCTGACCTGCCGGTCCAGCTCTTCCTCGGCCGCGAGCAGGCGCAAGCGCGGGGCGCCGGGGGCGAGCAGGTCACGGACACGCATCCGCGGACTCCTTTGGGGCTGGATCGAGGGGATCGGGGGGATTCGGGCGGGGGTTCGGGCGGGGGATCGGGGGGAAGGGGCACCGGGCCTTCGGTCCGGGGGTCACAGTGTGCCCGAACATCCGTGCTCGGCGTTACGCACCAGCGGGTGCCCGGATCACGGGCCCGTAGCCCGTCCGTCACGGCCGGATTACGGTCGTAGGTAGCACCCGGCGAACACCTGGGCTGCGAGATTCTGCTCCTTAGAGGAACGTACAGGATGCCGGGCGGGACCACAGCCGGGGCTTCATGCCATCGGTGACTGCCAGTGGGCCGCGTCACAGGAGTTCACTGGGCGACACGCCGCCGGACACCCGGCGGGCGACGACTTGAGGAGACACCCGCATGGAGTTCCTTCGGCCCGCCACCTGGGACGAGGCACTCGCGGCGAAGGCTGAGTACCCGACCGCACTGCCCATCTCGGGCGGGACGGACGTCATGGTCGAGATGAACTTCGACGTGCACCGGCCATCCGCGATTCTCGATCTGAACCGCATCACCGAGCTCACCGAATGGTCCAACGACGGCAGCGTCGTCAAGCTCGGCGCCTCGGTCCCCTACACCCGGATCATCGACGAGCTGTCCGGGCCGCTGCCCGGTCTCGCCCTGGCGGCCCACACCGTCGGCTCGCCGCAGATCCGCAACCGCGGCGGCGTCGGCGGCAACCTCGGCGGCGCCTCGCCGGCGGGTGACGCGCACCCCGCGCTGCTGGCGGCCGGGCGGGACGTGTTCGTCGAGGCGGCTTCGGTGCGCGGCACCCGGATGATCCCGATCGACGAGTTCTACGTCGGCGTGAAGCGCAACAGCCTGGAGGCCGACGAGCTGATCCGGGCGGTGCACATCCCGGTGGCGGACGGCCCGCAGCAGTTCTCGAAGATCGGCACCCGCAACGCGATGGTGATCGCGGTCTGCGCCTTCGGCTTCGCCCTCCACCCGAAGAACGGCACCGTCGGCACCGGTATCGGTTCGGCTGCCCCCACGCCGCGCCGCGCCGTCGAGGCCGAGGAGTACCTGCAGGGCGTGCTCGCCGAGCGCGGGCTCTGGGAGTCCGGCGAGCTGCTGGGCGCCGAGGTGATCCAGCGGTTCGGCGAGCTGGTGAAGGCCGCGGCCTCGCCGATCGACGACGTCCGGGGCACCGCCGACTACCGGCGCCACTCCCTGGCCGTGATGGCCCGCCGCACCCTCACCTGGTGTTGGAACGACTACGGCAAGCAGATCAGGAGTGCGGCATGAGGGTCACTTTCACCGCCAACGGCAAGCCGGTCGAGGCCGACGACGTGTGGGAGGGCGAGAGCCTGCTCTACGTGCTGCGCGAGCGGGTCGGCCTGCCGGGCTCGAAGAACGCCTGTGAGCAGGGCGAGTGCGGCTCCTGCACGGTCTACCTGGACGGCGTCCCGGTCTGCTCCTGCCTGGTCGCGGCCGGCCAGGTGCAGGACCGCGAGGTCCGCACGGTCGAGGGGCTGAGCGAGGAGAACGGCGAACTGGGCCTGGTCCAGCAGGCGTTCATCGACGCCGGCGCCGTCCAGTGCGGCTTCTGCACCCCCGGGCTGCTGGTGCAGACCGACGCCCTGCTGGAGCACGACGCCCAGCCGAGCGACAACGACATCCGCGAGGCGCTGTCCGGCAACCTGTGCCGCTGCACCGGCTACGAGAAGATCATGGACGCGGTGCGGCTCGCCTCGGCCCGCAAGTGCGCCGGGAAGGGTTCGGCATGACCACGAGGACCATCCAGGGCCAGAAGAACCTGCAGAACATCAACCAGGCGTCCAAGGACGGCATCGGCGGCTCGCCGCTGCGCCCGGACGGCAACCTGAAGGTCAGGGGCGAGTTCGCCTACTCCTCGGACATGTGGCACGAGGACATGCTGTGGGGTATGGCGCTGCGCTCGCCGCACCCCCGCGCCGACATCCTCTCGGTGGACATCTCCGAGGCGCTCAAGGTGCCCGGCGTGTACGCGGTGCTGACCCACGAGGACATCCCCGGCGCGAAGTACTACGGCCTGGAGATCCAGGACCAGCCGGCCCTGGCCATCGACAAGATCCGGTACCACGGCGAGGCGATCGCGCTGGTCGCCGCCGACCACCCGGAGACGGCCCGCCGCGCGGTGAAGAAGATCAAGGTCGAGTACGAGGTGCTCACCCCGATCGTCACCGAGGAGCAGTGCCTCGACCCGGAGACGCACGGCTACGTCCACGAGCCGCACGAGTACAAGTCGCACGCGTACGGCAACATCTGCCACGAACAGAAGCTGGTCTCCGGCCGCGGCGTGACCGACGAGGTACGGGCGCTGGCGGACGTCATCGTCAGCGGCGACTACGAGGTCGGCATGCAGGACCAGGCCTTCCTCGGGCCCGAGTCCGGCCTGGCGGTGCCCGCCGAGGACGGCGGCATCGACCTCTACATCGCCACCCAGTGGCTGCACGTGGACCGCGAGCAGATGGCCCCGGTGCTGGACCTGCCCGAGGAGAAGGTCCGGCTCACCCTGGCCGGCGTCGGCGGCGCCTTCGGCGGCCGCGAGGACATCTCGATGCAGATCCACGCCTGTCTGCTGGCCCAGCACACCGGCAAGCCGGTCAAGATCGTCTACTCCCGGGACGAGTCCTTCTACGGCCACGTGCACCGCCACCCGGCGAAGATGCACTACGAGCACGGCGCCACCCGCGACGGCAAGCTGGTCTTCGCCGACTGCCGGATCGTGCTGGACGGCGGCGCCTACGCCTCCGCCTCGCCGGCCGTGGTCGGCAACGCGGCCTCGCTCGGGCACGGCCCGTACGTCATCCCGAACGTCCGGATGCACGCCATCGCGCTCTACAGCAACAACCCGTCCTGCGGGGCGATGCGCGGCTTCGGCGCCGTCCAGGCGGCGTTCGGCTACGAGTCGCAGATGGACAAGCTGGCGGTCGAACTGGGCATGGATCCGGTGGAGTTGCGGCAGCTGAACGCGATGTCGGAGGGCGACTTCATGCCCACCGGCCAGCAGATCGACTCGCCCGCGCCGGTGGCCGACCTGCTGCGCCGGGCGAAGGAGATGCCGCTGCCGCCGCCGCTGGACACCGATCACCTGGACGTGCGGGCGCTGCCCGGCGCGCTGTCCAACACCTCGCACGGCGAGGGGATCGTGCGCGGCGTCGGCTACTCGGTCGGCATCAAGAACGTCGGCTTCTCCGAGGGCTTCGACGACTACTCCACGGCCCGGGTGCGGCTGGAGGTCATCGGCGGCGAGCCGGTCGCGATGGTGCACACCGCGATGGCCGAGGTCGGCCAGGGCGGCGTCACCGTGCACGCCCAGATCGCCCGCACCGAGCTGGGCGTCGAGCAGGTCACCATCCACCCGGCCAACACCGAGGTGGGATCGGCCGGTTCGACCTCGGCCTCGCGCCAGACGTACATGACCGGTGGCGCGGTGAAGCTGGCCGCCGAGGCGGTCCGGCGGGAGCTGATCGACAAGGGCCGCCGGCGCTACGGCTGGACCCACAAGGACATCGTGCTGGCCGGCGGCAAGGTCGTCTCGGAGAGCGCCGGCATCCTGGTCTCCATGGTGGACCTGCTCGGCGACGAGGCCATCGACCTCACCCGCGAACACCACCACCGACCCACCCAGCCCTTCGACAAGGAGACCGGCCAGGGCTTCGGCCACGTCCAGTACACCTTCTGCGCCAACCGCGCCGTGGTGGACGTGGACGTGGAGCTGGGCCTGGTCAAGGTGGTCGAGCTCACCGCCGTCCAGGACGTCGGCAAGGCACTCAACCCGCTCTCCGTGGTCGGTCAGATCCAGGGCGGCTGCACCCAGGCGCTCGGCCTCGCGGTGATGGAGGAGATCATCGTGCGGGACGGCAAGGTCCGCAACGCCTCCTTCACCGACTACCTGATCCCCACCATCCTGGACACCCCGCCGATTCCGGTGGAGGTCCTCGAACTTCCCGACCCCCACGCGCCGTACGGGCTGCGCGGGGTCGGTGAGGCGCCGACCGTCTCGGCGACGCCGTCCATCGTGGCCGCCATCCGCAACGCCACCGGTCTCGCGCTCAACCGGATCCCGGTCCGCCCCGAGCACCTGACCACCGAACAGCCCGGCTGATCCCGGCAGTTCACGCTTCCCCGGGGCGGCGACAGTCTTCCCCGCCGCCCCGGGGGCACCATCCCCACCCGCTGCCCTGCCCACGCCGGGGTCAGCAGCGGTGCGCACCACCCTCCAAGCACCGCCGGCACTCCCCCTCTTTTCGAGTGCCCCCAGTGAGTCGATGCGTCCCCCTACGCCGCTTCGTTGACCGGCAGTCAGGTCGGCTCGCCCACCCCAACCCCCTTTGACACTTGGGAGTGGACATGACCAGGATCCCCACGGAGCCCGGCACCACCGAAGACAGACCCGCCGGGGACGACACCCACCCGTCGTCCCCGGCCCCCCGCCCGTCGAGCGCACTGGACGCCTACTTCAAGATCTCGGCCCGGGGCTCGACACTCGCCAACGAACTCCGCGGTGGTCTCACCACCTTCATGGCGATGGCGTACATCATCCTGCTCAACCCGCTCATCCTGAGCGGCGCGGACGTCACCGGCGTCAAGCTCGACCACGCCGCGCTGACCACCGCCACCGCGCTGGCGGCGGCCGTCACCACCATCCTGATGGGCGTGGTCGGCAACGTGCCGCTCGCCCTCGCCGCCGGCCTCTCGGTCTCCGGCGCGGTCTCCGCCCTGGTCGTCCCGCACACCACCTGGGCGCAGGCCATGGGCCTGTGCGTGATCTACGGCCTGCTGATCGTGCTGCTCGTGGTCTCCGGACTGCGCGAGAAGATCATGAACGGCATCCCACTGCCGCTCAAGCACGCCATCACCATCGGCATCGGCCTGTTCGTCACCGTGATCGGCCTCTACAAGGCCGGGTTCATGCACACCGGCGGCCCCACCCCGCTGTCCCTCGGCCCGGCCGGTGAACTCGCCGGCTGGCCGGTCCTGATCTTCTGCGTCACGCTGCTGTCCGTCTTCGTGCTGATGGCGCGCGGCGTCCGCGGCGCGATCCTGATCGGCATCGCCGGCGGCACCGTGCTCGCGGTGATCGTCAACAAGGCCGCCGACGTACCGGCCTCGGCCTGGAAGAACTCCGTGCCGGTGTGGCCCGGCAGCCCCGTCTCCGCGCCCGACTTCAGCCTGTTCGGCCACGTCGACCTGTTCGGCGCCTTCGGCGGCAAGGGCATGGGCGCGATCAGCGCCTCGGTCGCGGTGTTCACCCTGGTGCTGGCCGGCTTCTTCGACGCGATGGCCACCATCATCGGCGTCGGCACCGAGGCCGGACTGGCCGACAAGCAGGGCCGGATGCCCGGGCTGTCCAAGGCACTGTTCATCGACGGCGCCGGCGGCGCGGTCGGCGGCCTGGCGGGCGCCTCCGGCCAGACCGTCTTCGTCGAGTCGGCGACCGGCGTCGGCGACGGCGCCCGGACCGGTCTCGCGTCCACCGTCACCGGCGGGCTGTTCGCGCTGATGCTGTTCTTCTCGCCGATCGCCGGCATCGTCCCGGTCGAGGTGGCCTCCGCCGCCCTGGTCGTGATCGGCTCGATGATGATGAGCCAGGCCAGGCACATCGACTGGTCCGACCGCGAGGTGGCCATCCCGGCCTTCCTGACCTGCGCGCTGATGCCGTTCACGTACAGCATCACCGCGGGCGTCGCGGCCGGCGTCATCTCGTACACGGTCATCAAGGCCGGGGTCGGACGCTGGCGCGAGCCCGGGGTGCTGATGTGGATCCTCACCGGGGTGTTCGTGCTGTACTTCGCGCTCACGCCGATCAAGTCCTGGCTCGGCGTGCACTAGCCGGCCCCGCCTGCTCCGGGCGCACCCGCCGGCCCCGGGGGCACAGCCGGCCCTGACGGCCGGCGCCCGGCCGGCCCCGCGCAACACCGCCGCCGTACGGGATCGTTTCCCGTACGGCGGCGTCCACCGCTACTGTCGAACCGTGTAAGGAGCCTCCGCCATGCAGGACATCGCCGAGCAGCTGCAGGCCTGGCACGCGGCCGGGCGTACGTTCGCCGTGGCCACCGTGGTCGGCGTCTCCGGCAGCGCACCGCGCGACCCCGGGGCGGCGCTGGCCGTGGACGCGGACGGCGAGGCGGTCGGCAGCGTCTCCGGCGGCTGCGTCGAGGGCGCGGTGTACGAGCTGTGTCAGACCGCGATCGAGAGCGGCGAGCCGGTGCTGGAGCGCTTCGGGTTCAGCGACGAGGACGCCTTCGCGGTCGGGCTGACCTGCGGCGGAGTCCTGGACGTGTTCGTCCAGCCGGTCGTGCCGGGGGCCGACGCCGGACTGGACGCGGGGATCGCCCACATCGCCGCCGGGACGCCGGTGGCGCTGGTGCGGGTGATCGCCGGACCGGCCGGGCTGCTCGGCGCCACCCTCGCGGTCACCGCCGACGGCCTCAGCGGGGCGCTCTCCGTCGGGCCCTCCACCGTCGGCGGCCTGGAGCGGGCGATCGTCGCGCAGGCCCGGGCGATGCTGGAGGCCGGGCGCACCGGCCGGCTCGTCCTCGGCCTCGACGGACGCCCCTGCGACGACCACGAGCAGGGCACCGTCACCTGCTTCGTCGAGTCCTACGTGCCCGCGCCGCGGATGCTGGTGTTCGGGGCGATCGACTTCGCGGCCGCGGTGGTGCGCATCGGCAGGTTCCTCGGCTACCACGTCACCGTCTGCGACGCCCGGCCCGTCTTCGCCACCGCCCGCCGCTTCCCGGACGCCGACGAGGTCGTGGTCGACTGGCCGCACCGGTACCTGGACTCCCAGCTCGGCCGGATCGACGGACGCACCGTGCTCTGCGTGCTCACCCACGACGCCAAGTTCGACGTCCCGCTGCTCGAACGCGCCCTGCGGCTGCCGGTCGGCTACGTCGGCGCGATGGGCTCGCGCCGCACCCACCGGGACCGCGAGGCGAAGCTGCGCGAGGCCGGACTCACCGAGGCCGAACTGGCCCGACTGCGCTCCCCCATCGGCCTCGACCTGGGCTCGCGCACCCCCGAGGAGACGGCGGTCTCGGTCGCCGCCGAGATCATCGCCCACCGGCGCGGCGGCAGCTGCCTGCCGCTGAGCGCCGGCGACGGGCCGATCCACCACGACGTGACCACGGCGGCGGCGGCGGACGACGGCGCCCGTACCGGTACGGAAGCGGCGCGGCCGCCGCGGACCCACGCCGCCTGAGCACCGCGTTGCGTGCCCACCGGGGTGGCGGGACGCTGGAGTTGCGGACTCGCCCCGAGCCCGGGGAAGGAGCGTGGGTCATGCGCGCCCTGCTGGAGATCGAACTCGACACCGCCACCGCCAACCAGGCGGTCGCCGACGGCGCGATGGCGGACGGCATCCGGGAAGCACTCGCCCAACTCAAACCGGAGGCGGCCTACTTCTTCGCCCGCAACGGGAACCGCGCCATGATCCTCGTGGTCGACGTCCCGGACGAGGCCGCGGTCCCGTCCATCGCCGAGCCGTTCTGGCTTCGCACGAACGCCAAGGTCGACCTGCACATCTGCATGAACGCCGACGAGCTCATGGAAGGCCTGAAGCGGCTCGGCTCCTGACGCCCGCCGGCCCGCCGACAGGCCCGCCGGCAGTCGCCCCGGCCAGTCGCCCCGGTCAGTCGCCCCGGTCAGTCGCCCAGCGCCAGCTTCACGCCGAAGCCCACCACGACCGCACCGGTCACCCGGTCCATCAGCCTGCGGGTGGCCGGCCGGCGCAGCCAACCCCGCAGCACCCGGGCGAAGCCCACCAGCACCGTCGACCAGAGCACGCCCTCCACTACGTGGACGCAGGTCAGCGCCACACCGGCGGCGAAGTGCGGAGCCCCGGCGGGGATGAACTGCGGCAGCACGGCCACGTAGAAGACCCCGACCTTGGGGTTCAGCAGATTGGTCAGCGTGCCCCGCCGCCAGCCGTGCCCGAACCCGCCCTCCGTCGGCTCGTCCTCGGCCGCCGCCCGGGCACCCCGGTTGCGCAGCATCCCGACGCCCATCCACACCAGGTACGCGGCGCCCGCCCAGCGCAGCACGTCGTACGCCAGCTGCGAGGCGGTCAGCAGCGCCGTCACCCCCGCCGAGGTCAGCGTCCCCCAGATCAGCGTCCCGGTCTGGATCCCGAGCACGACGCCCCACGCCTGGCCCTTCCTGCCCAGCGCGGACGTCCGCAGGACCAGCGCGGTGTCGATCCCGGGCGTCAGCGTGAGCAACCCCACGACGAGGGCGAAGGACCACAGCGCGGTTGTCATCTCCATGGCCCTGGATGCTCTCACAGGACCCGGACAGCGCCTCGCGAGGTGTCAGTCCACGGAGCCGGGCGGGGCGACCCACCGGGTCGGCTGGCCGGTGACGGCGGCGATCATGTCGTAGTCGCCGTCGTAGTGGAGCACGGTGGCACCGTGCCGCTCGGCGGTGGCCGCGACGACGAGGTCCGGTACCGACAGGGCCCGCCGGTTTCCGGCGGCGCTGAGGAGCGCCTGCACCTCGATGGCGCGGTCCCAGACCTCGTCGGGCGTGGGCAGCCGGTCGAAGCCCTGAAGGCCCTCCCGGATCCGGTCGGCGTCAGCCCTGGAGCGGGCGCTGTGCACGATCTCCAACTCGACAGCCCGACAGATCGCGAGCCGCCCCGCGCGGAACAGCCGGTCGATCAGGACCCGAACCGCCGGCTCCGTGTGGCGGGCGAAGACCGACTTGTCGATCAGGAAGCGCTCACTCACCCTTTTCCACCGGCCCGGTGAGATCGGGCAGACCACCCTCGGCGAGCCAGTCGAGGAAGTCCTGACCCTTACGGCGCTTCACAAGGTCCGCGAGGGCCCCGTTGACGGTGGCGACCTTGGTCGTCGTACCGAGAATCTCGGCCGCCTGGGCCAGCAAATCGTCGTTGACGTCTATCACCGTACGGGCCATGGTCGACCTCCTGGGGGCGGAGCGAGCCTGCGATATCGATTTCGAGCGTATTGATACCGCAGGCCACCGATGGCCCGTTCCGGTGACCTTCACCCGGTCAGGTGACGTTGAGGCGGGCGGCGAGGCGCAGCAGGCCGGGGCTGAGGCGGGAGAGGAAGCGGGCGGCCTTGGCCTCGGGGGTGACGGGGACGACGGGCTTGCCGGTGCGGACGGCGGCGAGGACGGCGGTGGCGACCTTCTCCGGGGGGAAGCCGCGGCGGGCGTAGAGCTTGGCGGCACGGGCCTGCTTGGCGGCCTGCTCGGCGGCGGTGGTGGCGGAGAACGTGGAGGTGCGGGTGATGTTGGTGTTGACGATGCCGGGGCAGATGGTGGAGACGCCGATGCCGTGCTCGACGAACTCGGCGCGCAGGCAGTCGGAGAGCATGAACACCGCGGCCTTGCTGGTGGCGTAGGCGGTGAGCGCCTTGGAGGGCAGGTAGGCGGCGGCCGAGGAGACGTTGACGATGTGGCCGCCCTGGCCGCGGTCGGCCATCAGCGTGCCGAACGCGCGGCAGCCGTGGATCACGCCCCAGAGGTTGACGTCCAGGACGCGCTGCCATTCCTTCTCGGTGGTCTGCAGGAAGGTCCCGGAGTGGCCGATGCCCGCGTTGTTGACCACCACGTCGGGCACCCCGTGCTCGGCGGCGACGGTCTGCGCGAAGGCGTCCACCGCCGCGCCGTCGGAGACGTCCACCCGGTAGGCGTGCGCCGCGGGGCCGATCAGCGAGGCGAGTTCGGCGGTGCGCTCGGCGGACGCGAGGTCCAGGTCGCAGACCACCACCCGGGCGCCCTCCTCGGCGAAGGCGAGCGCGGTGGCCCGGCCGATGCCGCTGCCGCCGCCCGTGACGACCACCAGCCGGCCGTCGTCCAGGGCCGGTCGCTCCCCTGCGGCTTCGCCGGCGCGGCCGGCCTCCGTGCGGGCGGTGAACTCGCGGACCATGCCGGCCACGGTTGCTCCCTTCTCCAGCAGCGCCGACCAGTGGCCGGCGTGCAGCGTCCTGCGGGTGAGGTCGGGCACCCAGCGCTCCAGGCCCTCGGAGAGGTAGGTGCCGACGTAGCGGTCCCGGGTGAGGGTGATCAGCTGGACCGGCACGAGGGTCGGCCGCTCTCGCGGACTGCCCATGGTGGGGCGGAAGTTGGCCCGGTACAGCTCGATGCCGCGCACGGCGTCGCGGCGCAGGCTGCGCTGCGGGTGGTCGGCGCGCGGCGTGACGTGCTCCAGGTCGCGCAGCACCCGCGGCCAGGCCCGGGCGAGGCCGAGGCGCCAGACGCCGGGGGCCAGGTAGGGCAGGTGGAAGGCGGTGATGTACCAGGAGTGCAGGCCCTGGTGGAGCAGTTGCCCCAGGTGCCGCGGGGTCGGGCGGCGCAGCCGGTGGCGCAGCCAGTACCCCATGTGGTCCAGGCTGGGGCCGGACATGGTGGTGTACGAGGCGATCCGGCGCTCGGCGTCGGGCGCGGTGACGGCCTCCCAGGACTGGATCGAGCCCCAGTCGTGGGCGACCAGGTGGACCGGGCGGTCCGGGCTGACCGCGTCGGCGACGGCGAACAGGTCGTCGGCCAGGCGCTCCAGCCGGTAGCCGTCGCGGTCCGCGGGGACGCCGGACTCGCCGGCGCCGCGCACGTCGTAGCGGACCACGTGGTGGTCGCGGGCGAGGTCGGCGGCGATGTCGTCCCAGACGGCGTGGGTGTCGGGGTAGCCGTGGACGAGGAGGACGGTGGGGGCGGCCGGGTCGCCCTGCTCGAAGACGGCGAGCGGCAGACCGCCGGAGTGGACGGTCCGGCGGCGGGTCGGGGTCGTCATCGGGTGCCCTCCAGGGTGCTCGGCTCGGCAGTCGTAGCGGCGGCTGCGGGTGCGGCGGGTGCGGCGGGTGCGGCGGCCGCATCGGGTGCGGCGGTCGCGGTCGCGGACGTCGTGTTCGCGTTCGCGGTCCAGCGGCGGACGTGGGGCAGGTCGTCGTCCAGCCAGAAGGCGTCGTCCTCGGTGACCACCAGCAGTTCCTCGAACTTGATGCCCACGCCGCGGAAGCCGATGTGCGGCTCGACCGCCCACAGGCCCGGGGTGGGCGCGTGCCGGGACAACCGCCCGTCCGCCCAGAGCGGTGAACGTCCGTGCAGCCGCTCGGAGATGAGCTCGCGACCGAGCGTCTGCAGGGTGCGCACGCCGAAGCCGAAGACGTTCACCCCGGCCGGGCCGCGGGCCACGGTGCGGGTGACCTGGTGACCGATCACCCGGCCCGGGTAGACCTGGTGGCGGTTGTCGTAGCCGTGCGCGGCGAGCTGCGCGTCCACCGCCGCGTACACCTCGTCGAGGGGCTTGCGGGCCCGCACCTCGTCGAGGATCAGCTCGCGGTAGACCCGCAGGTCGGCGGCGAGCCGGTCCCAGACCCGGTTCTCGCCGACCTTGCCGCCGTAGCCGATGTCGGCGGTGTAGCCGTCCACGACCGGCGCGCAGTCCAGGACGTACGGCATGCCCTCCTCCAGGCGGCGGTTGCCGGCGAAGAACTGCAGCGGGGTGTGGAAGTGCCGGAACGCCGTGCGGTCCCCGAACCAGGCGAACGGGACGTGGAAGAAGTCCTGCACCCCGGCGGCGACCAGGCGGCGGCGCAGCTCGGCGGTGGCCTGCCGCTCGGTGACGCCGGGTTCGATCCAGCCGGCGACCTGCTCGGCGCAGTGGTAGGCGAGCTGCTGGGTCTCGCGGAAGCGGGCGAGATCGCGCTCGGTGTAGCGGAAGGCTGGGGTCGCTTTCGCCATGGCGGGGCTGCTCCTTCTAGAGGTCGAGCACGAGGGTCTCACCCTCGGCGGCCCGGGAGACGCAGGGCAACAGGGCACCGGCGGCGCGCTGCTCTGGGGTCAGGCGGCGGTCCCGGTGGTCGGGCGAGCCAGCCAGCAGGCGGACCTCGCAGGTGCCGCAGAAGCCCTGGTGGCACGAGTACGGGAGATCCGGGCGGGCCTCGCGCAGCACGTCCAGGGCGGACCGGTCGGCGGGCACGTCGAGGATCGGGCCGTCGGTGCCGAGACGGACGGCGAAGGGCGCGCCGTCGGCGATCGGGGCGGCACCGAAGCGCTCGAAGTGCAGGGCGCCGGTCGGCCCGTCGGACCCCTCCGGGCCGGCGTCCAGGGCACGCTGCACGGCGGCGAGCATCGGGGCCGGGCCGCAGCAGTAGACGGCGGCGCCGCGCGGGGCGTGGGCCAGCAGTTCGGCACCCGTGGGCACGCCACCGTGCTCGTCGTCGGTGCGCAGCACCACCCGGTGCGGGTCGAGGGCCCGCAGCTCGTCCGCGTACGGGAGGGAGTCGGCGCTGCGGCCGACGTGCACCAGGCGCCAGTCCAGGCCGTGGCGCTGCGCCTCGCGGGCCATCGGGAGCAGCGGGGTGATGCCGATGCCGCCGGCCAGCAGGAGGACGGCGGGCTCGGCACAGAAGGCGAAGCCGTTACGCGGGCGGCGGGCGGTGAGGCGGGCGCCGGGGTGCAGGGTGTCGTGGATCTCGACGGACCCGCCGCCGCCGTCGGGCAGCCGCCGGACGGCGATGCGGTAGGCGGCGCGGTCGGCCGGGTCACCGCTGAGGGAGTAGTGGCGCTCGCGGCCGGAGGGCAGGGCGAGGCGTAGGTGGGCGCCGGGCTGCCAGGCCGGCAACGGGCCGCCGGAGGGGTCGGCGAGCTGCAACTCGACGACGTCGGCGGCCGGTTCGCGGCGGGCGGTGACGACCAGCTGCAGCGGCGGGGTGGGGCGGCTGAACGGGCGGCGGGGATTGCGCCGCAGCAGGGGGCCGCCGAGGGCCGGGGAGTAGCGGTCGCCGAAGGCCGTGAGCCGGCGCATGAAGGCGTCGGCGCGCGGGCGGCCGTAGAGGTCGGGGGGCGGGTTGAGCAGGTCCATCCGGCGGGGTCCTTGGCGTCGGGGAAGGCGTCGGGAGAGGCGTCGGGAGAGGAGCGGGTGGCGGGTCACAGCCGACGGATGACGGCTGACCGGCGAGGGACGACAGACGACAGACGACAGATCACAGATGACAGCCGACGTTTTCTGAAATCTGTTCGCTGTCACCTGTCGTCCGTTCGCTGAACCCTGTCGGCCGTCAGCCGCTCGCGGCGGCCGCGCGGGCCGCCGGTGAGGTGGCGAGGTAGCCGAGCGCCTGACTGGAGGAGCCCTCCTGGGTCGGGTGGTAGCCCGGCCGCAGGTACCGCAGTCCGGAGCGGACCGACTTGATCGGGTCCGGCAGCAGGCCGCGCTTGGCGATCCGCCCGACCTCGCGCCAGCTGGGCTTGAGCCGCCCGGCCAGGGTCGGGTCGGCGGCGAGCAGGAAGCGGGCGCCGCGCACCCAGAGGTGGACCAGCAGCGGCCCGGACACCGCCATCCCGCGGATCCGCCGGAGGTAGCCGGGATCCAGGTGGACCATCAGGTCGTAGGCGACGCTCCGGTGCTCGACCTCCTCCGCACCGTGCCAGCGCAGCAGGTCGAGCATCGTCGGGTCGGCCTTGGCCCGGTCCAGGCCCGGGGAGTTGAGGGCCCAGTTGCCGAGGAAGGCGGTGAAGTGCTCGATGGCCGCGATGAACGCGACCCGCTCGATGATGTTCTCCCGCCGCCGCGCCGCCGTGAGCCCCGGCTTGTCGCCCAGGACCCGGCGGAACAGCCAGGAGACCTGCCGGACGTACGGGCGGGGGTCGAGCCCCTGGCCGAGCAGGTGGTCCAGGACCTCCTGGTGCGCCTCGGCGTGGATGGCCTCCTGTCCGATGAACCCGAGGACCTCCTCGCGCAGTTGCTCGTCCCGGATGAGCGGCAGCGCCTCCTTGAACACCTTGACGAACCAGCGCTCGCCCTCGGGCAGCAGCAGGTGCAGCACGTTGATGACGTGGGTGGCCATCGGCTCGTCCGGGATCCAGTGCAGCGGCAGCTGGGCCCAGTCGAAGCGGACGTCCCGGGGCTCCAGGACGAGGCTGTCGTGCACGCGTGCGGCGGGGGCGGCGAGGGCGGGGACGGGGGTGGATCGGGGCATGGCAGGCCCTCCTGACCTGAGAGCGGCGGCTCGGCTCAGGGAAACGTACTCGCGGGTAGCGGTCGGGACAAGGGTTTCGGTGACTCTTATCGACATCGAGTCTAATAAGTGATGTGCACTGCGGGACGCTCCGGAAAACCTCCCGGGAATCAGCCCGGGAAACCTCTCGGGAAACAGCCCAGAACACCACCCGGGAAGCACGCCGGGACGCACCTCGGAAAACGCGCGGGCCCCGCCGGACGCGACACGTCCGGCGGGGCCCTTCGGGCGGGCGGCTCAGACCGCGATCGCCAGCATCAGCGGCGCCGCCCGGGCCGCCAGCAGTTCGGCGGCGGCCTTCAGCTTGTGGATGTTGCCCGCCGGCATCGAGGTGGCCAGGCAGCCGACCGTGCTGCCCGCCGTGATCGGCACGGCCGCGCACACCGTGCCCAGCGCGTACTCCTGGATGTCCAGCACCGGCACGGTGGCCGGCTGCCGCTCCAGACGGTGCATCAGCTGGTCGGCGTCGGTCACCGTACGGGAGGTGAGCCGGGCGACCGGGTGCCGGGAGAGGTGGTCGCGCCGGCCGTCCGAGTCCAGCTGGCTGAGCAGGCACTTGCCGATCGCACTGGCGTGCGCGGTGGCCCGGAAGTCCACCCACTCCTGCACGGCCGGCGCGTAGTCGGCCGCCGAGACCGCCTCCACCGACAACTCGCCGTCGTGGTAACGGCTGAAGTACACCGCAGCGCCCAACTCGTCCCGGAGTTCGGCCAGTTTGCGGTTCAGTCGAGCCTTGATCAACTGCTCTCGGTTGTTCTGCCCGAGCAGGGCGAAGGTGCCGCCGAGCACCCAACCGCCGTCCTGGCACTGGAGATAGCCTTCGATCTCCAGGATCTCCGCGAGCCGCCGCACGGTGGGCAGCCCGAGCGAGGTCTCCCGCGCGAGGCCCACCAGGGTGGCGCCGTCGGGGTGGCGGTCGACCGCCTCCAGCAGTCTGAGGGCGTGCTGCAGGGAGGTGAACGGGCCGGTCAGGCCCTGGTCCAGCGCGGCGTGACGACCCGGGGCTGGTGTCGACATGTCGTCCCCTTCCGATGTCCCCCCACGGAGCGACCGCGGGCACGCACCAGCCTATCGACCCGGCGGGCCCGACGACTGCCGTCCGTGAATATCCGTGAACATTCCGTGGAGCAACCTCCGGTCGACCTGGGGAAACGCGCCCCGGAGGTCACGGATCGACGGTTACGGATCGGTAGTAACAACCGGCAGTGACGACCCGATAGCACCGACCGACCGTGTCAACCCGGCAGCACAGACCAGACCGTGACGACCCGGCAGCACCGAGCCGGCCGTGACGGCCCGGCGGTCACGCCTCCGCGACAACGCCCCGGGCGGCCCGGAAGCCGCGACGGGCCCCTCCCCCACTGCCCAGGGGGGAGAGGCCCGTCGTGCGGCCGCCGGGTGCGGGCCCGGTGGCCGGGGAGGGTGGGTCGGTCGGCCGCGGCGGCCGTCAGCCCTCGTCGCCCGCGCGCAGCTTGGCGACGGCGGCGGCCAGACGGGAGCCGTACTCCTCGTCCGCGGCGTGGAAGTGGGCGAGGTTCTTCTCGACGATGTCGTCGCGGGTCACCTGCGCCAGGAAGCCGGCGATGTTGTCGATCAGGCGGGTCTGCTCCCCGGCCGACATCAGCCGGTAGAGCTCACCGGCCTGGAAGAAGTCGTCGTCCTTGCTGTGGGTCGGCGTGGTGTAGGTGCCGGTGTGGCCGTCGACCTTGACCGGCGCGGCGAGCGCGTTGTCGGTCTGGGCCGGGCCGTCGTACGAGTTGGGCTCGTAGTTCTTGCCGCGGCCCGCGGTGTTGGCCGCCATGAGACCGTCCCGGCCGTAGTTGGCGGCCTCGGTGGCGCGCGGGGCGTTCACCGGCAGCTGGGTGTGGTTGACGCCGAGGCGGTAGCGCTGGGCGTCGGCGTAGGCGAACAGCCGGCCCTGGAGCATCTTGTCCGGGGACGGGCCGATGCCGGGCACGAAGTTGTTCGGCGAGAACGCGGACTGCTCGACCTCGGCGAAGACGTTCTCCGGGTTCTTGTTGAGCACCAGGCGGCCGACCTTGACCAGCGGGTAGTCGGCGTGCGGCCACACCTTGGTCAGGTCGAAGGGGTTGAAGCGGTAGTCCGCGGCCTCGGCGACCGGCATCAGCTGGACGTAGAGGGTCCAGGACGGGAACACGCCGCGCTCGATGGCCTGGTGGAGGTCGCGCTGGTGCGAGTCGGCGTCGGCGCCGACCACCTCGGCGGCCTGGTCGCCGTCCAGGGAGCGGACGCCCTGGTTGGTCTTGAAGTGGTACTTCACCCAGTAGGCGTCGCCGTCTGCGTTGACCCACTGGTAGGTGTGCGAGCCGTAGCCGTTCATGTGGCGGTACGAGGCCGGGATGCCGCGGTCGCCGAACAGCCAGGTGATCTGGTGGGTCGAGGCGGGCGAGTGGGCCCAGAAGTCCCAGACGTTGTCCGCCTCCTGCACGCCGGTGTACGGGTCGCGCTTCTGCGAGTGGATGAAGTCGGGGAACTTGACCGGGTCCTTGATGAAGAACACCGGGGTGTTGTTGCCGACGAGGTCGTAGTTGCCCTCCTCGGTGTAGAACTTCAGCGCGAAGCCGCGCGGGTCGCGCACCGCGTCGCTGGCACCCAGGTTGCCAGCCACGGTGGAGAAGCGCAGGAAGACCTCGGTGCGCTTGCCGACCTCGGAGAGGAAACCCGCCCGGGTGTACCGCGACACCTCGTCGGTGACCTCGAAGTAGCCGTAGGCGCCGGAGCCGCGGGCGTGCACGACGCGCTCCGGGATGCGCTCGCGGTTGAACCGGGCCAGCTTCTCCAGCAGTTGCTGGTCCTGGATCAGCAGCGGGCCGTACTCGCCGGCCGAGGCCGAGTTCTGGTTGTCGGCGATCGGGGCGCCGGACTCCGTGGTCAGGATCTTGGACATGGAGGGTCCTTCAGGTGTCGATAAGGGCGGTGCGTGGAGGGTGGGCTGACGATCCGTCAGGCGAGAGCGGAGGCGTCAGGCCCCGAGCAGTCGCCAGGCGGCCGCGCGGCGACGGGAGGAGTGCTCGCCGTCGGGGCCGTCGGTCGGCTGGAGTGCCGCGACGGCGGCGGCGACCGCGGCCGGGTCCGCCAGCGGGCGGGCGGCGGTCAGCTCGGCGGCCTCGTCGGCGGTCAGCCCGGCCTCGGTGAGGGCGGTGGCGGCCTCGGCGCCCGGGACGGCGTTGAACCAGCGCAGCGCGAGGGCCGCGCGGCCGGCCTCGGTGAGGCGGCCGGTGAGCCGGAGGCGGGCGAGCCCGCCGTCCGGGTAGACGTTGATGCGCACGTGGGTCACCGGGCGGCCGGCGTCGAGCCGGAAGCGGTGCCGGGTGTCGGGCTGCAGCCGGGTGCGCGGCAGCAGCTCGAACCACTCGCCGTCGGCCGGGTCGGCCCCGGTCGAGGCGTCGAAGCCGATCAGGTCGGCCCAGCCGGGGGCGTTGGCGACGAAGTGGGACGTGTCCACCTCGGCAGCCAGGACCTCGCCGCCCCCGGCCAGGGCGATCTGTACCCAGTCGTTGGCCTTGTCGCGCCGACGCCGGGTCTCCCAGCCCTCGCCCATGACGGAGGCGCGGCCGGGAGCGTTCAGGTTGTGCGGGGAGGAGAAGTAGCGGTCGGACGCCGCCTCGGCCACGCCGCCGTACTCCTGGGCGGCCAGGTCGAAGGTGAGGCCGTCCAGCTCGCGCGGGTCGGGCAGCACCTCGCCGTGCACGCGCAGCCGGGCGACACCGCCGTCCGGGAAGATGTTCAGCCGTACGTGGGTGTAGCGGGTGGCGTCCTCGACGGCGAACTCGTGCGCGGTGCTCCCCCGCAGCGGGGTGCGCGGCACGATCGTGGTCCACCGGGCGGCCTGCAGTTCCTCCGGCGAGGGGTGGCCGGGCACGGACGCGGCCTCGACCGAGCCGGATTCCGGGTAGTTGCCGGTGAAGTGGGCGGTGTCGACGATCACGCCGCGGATCACACCGCCGACGCCGAGCCGGACGATCGCCCAGTCGTGGTCCTGGTCGGTGGGGTGCGGCTGCTCGGCGGAGACGCCGCGGCGGCGCTTGGACTCCCAGCCGTCCATGATCTGGCCCTTGTGGCCGAAGGTGTGCGGGCGGAACTCGGCCGGCTTGGCGACCAGCAGGTTCTCGGCGTCCGCGAAGGTGTCCTCGTTGGTGGCGACGACGCCCGCGCCGAGCAGTCGGGAGGCCAGGTTGACCAGCTCGGTGAACGGAGCGCTCGGGGTGTCGGCAGTGGTCACTGACTCTCCTTCAGGAGCGATCGGACGGGGTGGCGGTACGCGCGGCGGTACGGTCGGCGGTGGGGCCTGCTGGCCGGGCCAGCTGCCGGCCGAAGGGGCGGGCCGCGGTGTCCACCTCGCGGCCGCGCAGCCAGGTGGTGCGCACCGCGCCGGTGAGGGTCCGCCCCGCGTACGGGGTCACCGGGTTGCGGTGGTGCAACCCGGTTGCCCGGACGGCGAACTCGCCGTCGGGGTCGAAGGCGACCAGGTCGGCGTCGTGGCCGGGCGCGATGGCGCCCTTGGCGCCGGTGAGGCCGACCAGTTCGGCCGGGCCGGCGGACATCCAGCGCACGACGTCGGCCAGGGTGTGGCCGCGGCGGCGGGCCTCGGTCCAGACGGCCGGCAGGCCGAGCTGCAGCGAGGCGATGCCGCCCCAGGCGGCCGCGAAGTCCCCGCTGCCGCCGTACTCGGGCAGCAGCTTGAGGTCGGGGGTGGACGGCGAGTGGTCGGAGACGACGGCGATGAACTCGCCGTTCGCCAGGGCCTCCCAGAGGGCGTCCCGGTTGGACTCGTCGCGGATCGGCGGGCAGCACTTGAAGGCGGTGTCACCGTCGGGCACCTGCTCGGCCGCGAGGGTCAGGTAGTGCGGGCAGGTCTCGGCGGTCACCCGGACGCCGTCCTCCCGCGCGCGGCGCAGCAGCGGCAGCACGGCGGCGGAGGAGACGTGCAGGATGTGCACCCGGGCGCCGGTACGCCGGGCGGTGTCGAGCAGGTGGGCGACGGCCGCGGTCTCCGCGTCGGCGGGGCGGGAGGCCAGGAAGTCCCGGTAGTGGACGCCGGGTTGCTGCGGGGCGGCGGCGAGGACGGTCGGGTCCTCGGCGTGGATGATCGCCAGTGCCCCGATCCGGGCCTGCTCGGTCAGCGCGGCTTCCAGGTCGGCGGCCTCGACGTGCGGGAACTCGTCCACCCCTGAGGGGGCGAGGAAGCTCTTGAAGCCGAACACGCCCTCGCGGTGCAGGGGTTCGAGGTCGGCGACGTTGCCGGGGACGGCTCCGCCCCAGAAGCCCAGGTCGACCCAGGCCTGGCCCTCGGCGGTCTTCCGCTTGACCAGCAGTCCCTCCACCGTGGTGGTGGGCGGGATCGAGTTGAGCGGCATGTCGATGATCGTGGTGACGCCGCCGGCCGCGGCGGCCCGGGTGGCGGTGGCGAATCCCTCCCACTCGGTGCGGCCGGGCTCGTTGACGTGCACGTGGGTGTCGACCAGTCCGGGCAGCAGGGCGGTGTCGCCGAGGTCGGCGAGTTCGCGGTCGCCGGCCGTGAGCGAGCCGTGTGCGACGACCTGCTCGATCTTCCCGTCCCGGATCAGCACGTCCGCGGGGCGCTCGCCGTCGGGCAGGACCACCCGTCGGGAGCGGATCACCGTCGGCTGACTGAAAGGCATGGGAGACCTCCGGAACCTGGGAGTCGGGGGTGGTGGTTGGGGGGTGCTTCGCAAGGGTTCGCGGCAGGGTTCGCGGCGGGGTTTCCGCGGAAGGAGGCGAAGGGGAGGCGAAGGAGGAGCCGAGGGATTGCGGGGAGCCTAGGCCCGCCTTCAACAAAACGTCAATGGATGAACCTACGAGGGTTCAGCGCGGCAGCAGCGCGCCGGCCAACCGCTCCCCCGCGACCTCGGCGAGCTCGGCGGCCTTGGTCATGCTGTCCCCCGGCTGTTCGGCCAGGTCGGTCAGCGCGATCGCGGCGGCGAACCCTGCCGCCCGCCACTGGGGCTCGGCGAGTTCCAGCCGGCCCGCCACGGCAGCCACCCGAACCCCCGCCCGGGCGGCCGCCGCGGCAACCCCGGCGGGGGCCTTGCCATGGAGCGTCTGCGCGTCCAGGCAACCCTCGCCGGTCACGACGAGGCGTGCCCCACGCACGGCCTCGTCGAAGCCCAGCAGGTCGAGCAGCAGCTCGATGCCGGGTCGCATGGTGGCGCCGAGCAGGGCGAGGGCGGCGAAGCCCACCCCGCCCGCGGCGCCGGCGCCGGGGGCCTCCCGGACGTCCCGTCCGGTGGCTTCGGCGACGAGGTCGGCGAACCGGGTCAGTCCTTCCTCCAGGACCACCAGGTCGTCGCCGTCCGCGCCCTTCTGCGGGCCGTAGACGGCGGTGGCGCCGCGCGGCCCGAGCAGCGGGTTGTCCACGTCGCAGGCCACCACGATCTCGACACCGCCCAGCGCGTCGGCCAGCGGGCCGAGCTCGATCTCCGCGAGCCTGCGCAACGCGGCTCCGCCGGGCGGGAGTTCGGCGCCGTCGGAGTCCCGCAGGCGCACCCCGAGCGCCTGCGCCATGCCCGCGCCGCCGTCCGTACAGGCGCTGCCGCCGAGGCCCAGCACGATCCGCTTGACGCCGAGCGAGACGGCCCGGGCGATCAGCTGGCCGACCCCGAAGGACCCGGCCGCGAGCGGGGCGGTCCGGCCGCCGGGCAGCCGGGCGAGGCCGGAGGCCTGCGCCAGCTCGACGACGGCGGTGTCGCCCCGGACGGCGAGCGCGGCGTCCACCGGCAGACCGGTCGGACCGGCCACCTTGGCCGGGACCCGGTCGAAGCCGGCGGCGAGCGCGGCGGCCAGGGTGCCCTCGCCGCCGTCGGCGACGGGCAGCTCGCGCACCTCGGTGCCGGGCGCGGCGCGGCGGATGCCGGCGGCGATCCGGGCGGCCACCTCGGCGCCCTCCAGGCTGCCCTTGAACTTGTCGGGGGCGACGACCACATGGCCCTGGCGGGGGGTGGGGGGCATGGAGTGGTCCTCGCTTCCGTACGGATGTGGCGGTGGTTCTGCGACGTGCGTCAAGCATGTGCCCGGAGGTCCGGGGGTGCGAGCCCCCGGCAGGTCCGGTGCGGTCGGGTCCTGGGTGGGGTGCGACCCCCTCCCCGCCGTTCCCCCCGTCCCGCTTCCGACGTACGGGGGGCTCCCCTCGGCGGGGAGGGGGCCGGGCGACGCGCAGGCACGACCGAAGTGCCCCCTGGTGGGAGTTGCGCATCACCGGCTGGATCGACCGGCGGGCGGGCGGATGAGCCCCTGCCCGCACGCCGGTCGGGTTCGACCTCCTGGCGGCGCGGGCACGACCGGATGGGTACACGCCGCCAGGAGGAGCTTGGGCCGGGGGCTCCGCGTGGGAGCCCCCGGGGGTGTTACTTGACCTCGCGGCCGGAGAGCCGCTCGACGCCGCGCAGCAGCGCCGAGTGGTCGAGCGAGCCGTCGCCGTTGGCCCTGGCGGAGGCGACCAGCTGGGCCACCACGGCGCCGACCGGCAGCGCGGCGCCCACGGCGCGGGCGGCGTCGGTGACGATGCCCATGTCCTTGTGGTGCAGGTCGATCCGGAAGCCCGGGGCGAACTCGCGGTTCAGCATGTTCGCCTTCTTGCGGTTGAGCACGGTCGAGCCGGCCAGGCCGCCGCCGAGCACGTCCAGCGCGGCCTGCAGGTCGACGCCGGCGTTCTCCAGGAAGACCACGGCCTCGGCCAGCACCTGGATGTTGACGGCGACGATCAGCTGGTTGGCGGCCTTGACGGTCTGGCCGGCGCCGGCCGGGCCGACGTGGATCACGGTGGTGCCCAGCGCGTCGAACAGCGGCTTGGCCTCGGCGAAGTCCTCGGCGGCGCCGCCGACCATGATCGACAGGACGGCCTCGACGGCACCGGCCTCGCCGCCGGAGACCGGGGCGTCCAGCGTGCGGACGCCCTTCTCCTTGGCGGCCGCCTCGACCTTGATCGAGGTCTGCGGGGTGATCGAGGACATGTCGATCAGCAGGGTGCCGGGCCCGGCGTTCTCCAGCACGCCGCCCTCGCCCAGGATGACCTGCTCGACCTGCGGGTCGGCCGGGACCATGGTGATGACGACCTCGGCGTCCTTCACCGCGTCCGCGATGGAGGTGGCGCCGTGGCCGCCGGCCGCGACCAGGGCGTCGATCTGCGGCTGGGTGAGGTTGAAGCCGGTGACGTGGTGGCCGGCCTTGACGAGGTTGGCGGCCATCGGGCTGCCCATGATGCCGAGGCCGATGAAGGCGATCTTGCGGCTCATCGCGTCGAGTTTCCTTACGTGTGCGGGGTGGGAGGTCGGGTGGGTCGGCGGCGCGCCGTGCGGCCACGCTGCGCGGCTGGGCGCTGCGCGGCTCGGCGTCACCCGGCCGCGTGCTGCTGCTCGGCGGCGCGCAGCTCGCGCGGCAGCCACTCGAAGCTGTCGGCGCTGACGCCGGTGGAGGGGCGGTACTCCAGGCCGATCGGGCCTGTGTAGCCGGCGGCGGTGAGCCGGGCGAACAGGTCCTCGAAGTCCAGCCCGCCGGTGCCGGGCTCGTTGCGGCCCGGGTTGTCGGCGATCTGCACGTGGCCGATGCGGTCGGCGTACGTGTCGATGACCTGTGCCAGGTCCTCGCCGTTCTTGGCCAGGTGGTAGAGGTCGCACAGGAACCGGGCGTTGCCCAGGCCGGTGGCGGCATTGACCTTGTCCACGACCTCGACCGCCGCGGCGGCGGAGACCAGCGGGTAGTCCGGGGACTCGGCCTTGTTCAGGGCCTCGATCAGCAGGATCGCGCCGATCTCGTGCGCGGCTTCGGCGGCGAGCACCAGGTTCTCCAGCGCGAGCGCGTCCTGCTCGGCCGCCTCGACGCCCTCCACCCGGTTGCCGTACAGCGCGTTGAGCGCCTTGGTGCCGAGCGAGCCGGCGATCCCGGCGGCGACCGGGACGTTGGCCCGGAAGCGGTCCCGCTCGGACGGCACCGAGACGGTACCGCGGGCGCCCTTGCTGAGGTCGTCCAGGAAGTTGAGACCGGTGAGCCGCACCCCGGCGTCGGTGAACGCCTTGCGGAGCGCGTCGATCCCGGCTTCCGAGGGGTCGTGCTCCTCACCGAATGGCCACCAGAGCTCGGCGGCGGTGAAGCCGGCCGCGGCGGCCGCGGCGGGGCGCTCCAGGAGGGGCAGCTCGCCGAACAGGATCGACAGGTTGACCGTGTAGTGGTGCTTGGCAGCGGCCGTCACGTCAATCACCTCTCATCTCTCTTCCGTCATCCGCAACTTCCACGATCCGGAAGAGGGATTCTGTGTGGTGGAAGCATCTCCGGCCGGCGAAGCGAGTGTCAAGGGCGTCGCAACATTTTGTTGAAGACGCTCGGAGCGCACTCCGCCACCCCGGACCCGGCTGTTCGATCACCCAGCCCCTGCCCGCCCGCACCCCCGCTCGATACAGTGATCCCGTGCGATTGATGGTGGAGTTCACGACAGAACCGTTCGAACTGGACACGTTCCCGGAGCACGCCGCGGCGGCCCGCAAGGTCGTCGACGAGGCGGGCCTGGCCGTGTCGGTCGGCCCCTTCGGGACCGGCGCCGAGGGCGAGGCCGACCAGGTCCTCACCGCGGTGACCAAGCTGCTCCGGGAGACCCTGGACGCCGGGGCGACCCGCATCTCGGTCCAGGTCAGCGTCCTGAACGAGGAGGGCGGTGCACCGTGACCGAGCACGTGGAACACCCGCTCGCCGCGGCGATAAAGCCACTGCTGGACGCGGTCGGCGCGACACCCGTCCCACTGGACGAGGCCAAGGCCGAGGACGTCGTCCTGGAGTGGGAGGGAACGCCGGCGCTGGCCGTCCGGCTGCCCCACCTGAGCAGCGCGCTGGACCGGCTGCTGGCCGAGATGACCCGCCAGTTCGACGGCCGCCCGCTGGCCGAGCTGGACCGGCTGGAGAAGCAGCGGGTCGTCGCCCTGCTGGAGGAGCGCGGCGCCTTCACCGTCCGCCACGGCGTCGAGACGGTCGCCTCGGCCCTGGGCGTCAGCCGCTTCACGGTGTACAACTACCTGAACCGCCAGGACGGCTCGAAGTCCTCCTGACGAGCTTCCCGAAGCCCCCTCGTCGGGGGCTTCCGAACGGGTGACCCCGTCGGCACGGCCAGTCTGGATCGGCCCGCGGCGGGGCACACTTGGCGAATCGCACACGAAAGGGCCCGGCACGGCGGGCCGGTTCAAAACGTAACCACCAACCGTTCAACAAAGTGTTGACGACCGGGTGGGGTCGATCTAGCTTTTCCGGGTGGCACCACTCTTCAGGAGGTCCACCCGTGACCAACCACCCCCACGCCCTTGACGCCCTGGCCGCGGCCGATGCCGCGGAGCTGGAAGCGATCCTGCTGGAGGTATGCTCCAGCCCCCGCTGGGCCGCCGCGATAGCGGAGGCCGAACCCTGGTCCGACCGCGAGGCCCTGCTCGCCGCCAACGCGGCGGCCATGGCGTCGCTGACGGTCGAGGACCTGCGCGACGCGATGGCCGGCCACGCCCGGATCGGCACGCCCAAGCCGGGCGACGCCACCTCCGAGCGCGAACAGGCCGGGATCGAGGGCGTGGACCAAGCGGTCCTCGACGAACTGCGCGAGGCCAACGCCGCCTACGAGGCGAAGTTCGGCCACGTTTTCCTGATCTGCGCGACCGGCCGCACCGCGACCGGCATGCTCGCCGCCCTGCGCGAGCGCCACCCCAACGACGCCGCCACCGAGGCGGAGATCGTCCGCGGGGAGCTGCGCAAGATCAACGACATCCGGCTCAACCGCCTGATCGACGCCGCCTGACGGACACCGCCCGACAGGCACCGCCCGACACGATTTCCGACGTACCGTCAGGTCATGTCGCTCTCGCGCGTCGAACGTCGAACGTCGAAACATCGACACGCCGACACGCCGACATGTCGCAAGGAAACTGACGCATCATCACATCTGCCATCAGTAAGGTCACTTCACCCATGACTGGCATCTCCACCCACGTGCTCGACACCAGCCTCGGCCGCCCGGCCGAGGGTGTCCCGGTCGAGCTCGCACTGCACACCGAGGGTGGCTGGCAGGTGCTCGGCACCTCCGCCACGGACTCCGACGGCCGGGTCAAGGACCTGCCGGCCGTGGAGGCGGGCTCGGTCGTCCGGCTGCTCTTCGACACCGGCGCCTACTACGCGCTCGAGTCGACGGAGCCGCCGTTCTTCCCCGAGGTCTCGATCGTCTTCACGGTCGCGCCCGAACAGCACCACTACCACGTGCCGCTGCTGCTCAACCCGTTCGGATACTCGGTCTACCGCGGAAGCTAGTAGACCGACCTGGAAGCTCTAGGAGCCACGTCATGGCCCACGTGCTCGGTCAGAACCAGTACGGCAAGGCGGAGAACCGCATCGTCCGGATCTCCCGCGACTCCACCCGGCACGAGATCAAGGACCTGAACGTCTCGGTCTCCCTCCAGGGTGAGTTCGAGGACGTCCACCTCACCGGCTCCAACGCCAACTGCCTCCCCACCGACACCACCAAGAACACCGTCTACGCCTTCGCCAAGGAGTACGGCATCGAGTCGGCCGAGGCCTTCGGCATCGTCCTGGCGCGCCACTTCGTCGACAACACCGAGCGCGGCGTCGTCCACGGCGCCCGGATCCGGATCGAGGAGTACTCCTGGGACCGGATCCGGACGCCGGACAGCTCGGCCCGCTTCATCGGCTCGGAGGAGGTCGGCCACTCCTTCGTCCGCAGCGGCCAGGAGGTCCGCACCACCGAGATCTCCTACGACGGCGAGACCGTCCGGGTCATCTCCGGCCTCAAGGACCTCGTGGTGATGAACTCCACCAACTCGGAGTTCTGGGGCTACATCAAGGACAAGTACACCACCCTGCAGGAGGCGTACGACCGCATCCTCGCCACCCAGGTCACCGCCCGCTGGAAGTACGGCTACAGCGGCCGGGACGGCGAGGCCCAGCCCAACTGGAACCGCTCCTACGCCCACGTGAGGCGCCACATGCTGGAGGCGTTCGCCGAGACCTACTCCTACTCGCTGCAGCAGACCCTGCACGCGATGGGCACCCGGGTCCTCAACAACCGCGCCGAGGTGGACGAGGTACGCCTCGAACTGCCCAACAAGCACCACTTCCTCGTCGACCTGGAGCCCTTCGGCCTCAAGAACGAGAACGAGGTCTACTACGCCGCGGACCGCATGTACGGCCTGATCGAGGGCACCGTGCACCGCGAGGGCGTCATCCCGGTCATCCCGGTCGTCTGACCTCCCCACCCGTGAACACCGCCCGGAATCGCCGCACCCTCCGGCCCTCGCAGGCCGGTCGAGTCCGGGCGGGCAGATCCACCCGCACCACCCGCACCACCAGTTTCTCCACCCCCACCCACCGGAGTTCGTGTCTGCCTCGCGGCGGCCGGCCCGGGGCACTGGAGAAGCACCCCGAGGAATCCTTGCTCCGCCGTCCCGTCCTCGGGGGGTCTCCAGCGCCGCGGGCGCGCCGGGAGCCACGGGCACAAGAGGGGCTCGACATGGCACCCAGCAACACCAGCAGTACAGACGGCGGTTCCACCCCTGCAAGAACCCACGGCCCGGACGGCGCACCGGCCCACCTCCCCGGTGAGCCGTCCGGCCGCGGGCCCCACCCCGTGGACGAGTTGCTGCCCCCGGTGAAGCTGATCTCCACCGGACTCCAGCACGTCGCCGCGATGTACGCGGGAGTCGTCGCACCCCCGCTCATCGTCGGCGCCGGCGTCGGGCTCTCCCCCGCCGAACTCGCCCTGCTCATCTCGGCCAGCCTGTTCACCGCCGGGCTGGCCACCCTCCTCCAGACCCTCGGCGTCTGGAAGATCGGCGCGCGACTGCCGTTCGTGAACGGCGTCTCCTTCGCGGGGGTCGCGCCCATGATCGCCATAGCCAAGGAGCACGGACCGAAGGACGCCCTCCCGGTGATCTTCGGAGCGGTGATCGTCGCGGGGGTCCTGTGCTTCCTCGCGGCGCCGTACTTCTGCAAGCTCATCCGGTTCTTCCCCCCGGTCGTCCAGGGCACCGTGATCACCCTCATCGGGGTGTCCCTGCTCCCGGTGGCGGTCAACTGGGCGCGCGGCGGCTCGCCGAGCGCCCCCGGGTACGGCTCCATGCGGGCCATCGGCCTCGCCGCGATCACCCTCGCCGCGGTGGTGCTCTGCAACCGACTGCTGCGCGGCTTCTGGCAGCAGCTGTCCCTGCTCGTCGGCCTGGCGTTCGGCACCCTGATCGCCTTCCCGCTGGGACTGGCCGACTTCGGCGCGGTCCGGGACGCGAAGGTCTTCGCGCTCCCCTCCCCGTTCCACTTCGGCGCGCCGATGTTCGACGCTGCCGCGATCGTCTCGCTCTGCATCGTCATGGTGGTCTCGATGACCGAGTCCACCGCCGACATGCTCGCGCTCGGCAAGATCGTCGAGCGCGAGGCCGACGAGCCCACGCTCGCCGCCGGCCTGCGGGCCGACGGCCTGGCCACCGCGCTCAGCCCCGTCTTCAACGGCTTCGCCGCCAGCGCCTTCGCCCAGAACATCGGGCTGGTGGCGCTGACGAGGATCCGCAGCCGCTTCGTGGTCGCGGCCGGCGGGGGGATCCTGGTCCTGCTGGGGCTGTTCCCCGTGCTGGGCTCGGTCGTCTCCCTGGTGCCGCAGCCCGTCCTCGGCGGCGCCGGGATCGTGCTCTTCGGCACGGTCGCGGCGAGCGGCATCCGCACCCTCGCGGAGGCCGGCATGGAGTCCAGCTCCCACACCATCCTGGTGTCGGTCTCGCTCGGTGTCGGCATCATCCCGATCGCCGTGCCGACGTTCTACGACTCCTTCCCGGAGGCCGTCCGGACCCTGATGCACTCGGGGATCTCGGCCGGCTGCGTGATGGCCGTCCTGCTCAACCTGCTCTTCCACCACGTCGGAACCGCCCGCCGGTCCAGATCCGGCCAGGCCTCCGGCGCGACGGTGCCGACGGCGACACCGTCCTGACCGGCCCGGGAGGGGCGCGTGCCACCCGCACACGCCCGACACGCGCCCCTCCCGGCCCTCCCCCCTAGGAGTGACACCATGGCAGTCCAGCCCCCACCCGCCGACCAGCGGATCGTGATCGAGAACGTCGCGATCGCCACCGTGGACGCGAACGACACCGAGTACGCCCGCGGGCACGTGGTCATCCTCGGCAACACGATCGAGGCGGTCGGCGACGGCCCCGCCCCGGCGTGGCTGGACAACGTCGTGCGCCGGATCAACGGCGAGGGCCACCTGATCACCCCGGGCCTGGTCAACACCCACCACCACTTCTACCAGTGGATCACCCGCGGCCTCGCCCAGGACCACATCCTGTTCGACTGGCTGGTCGCCCTCTACCCGACCTGGGCCCGGATCGACGACAAGCTCGTCCACGCCGCCAGCCAGGGCTCCGCCGCCGCACTGCTCAAGTCCGGCTGCACCACCGCCTCGGACCACCACTACGTGTTCCCCGAGGACGGCGGCGACATCCTCGGCGCCTCGATCGAGGCCGTCCAGGAGCTCGGCCTGCGGTTCACCGCGCTGCGCGGCTCGATGGACCGCAGCAAGAAGGACGGCGGCCTGCCGCCGGACCACGCCGTCGAGGCGCTGGACGACATCCTGGCCGCCTCCGAGGCCGCCGTCGACCGCTACCACGACTCCTCCTTCGGCTCGATGCTGCACGTCGCCATCGCGCCCTGCTCGCCCTTCTCGGTCTCCACCGACCTGCTCCGCCAGTCCGCCGAACTCGCCCGCCGCAAGGGCGTCCGGCTGCACACCCACGGCTCGGAGACCGCCGAGGAGGAGCAGTTCTGCAAGGAGCTGTTCGGGATGGGCCCGACCGACTACTTCGAGTCGGTCGGCTGGCTCGGCGAGGACGTCTGGATGGCGCACTGCGTCCACATGAACGACTCCGACATCGCCAAGTTCGCCGAGACCGGCACCGGCGTCGCCCACTGCCCGTCCTCCAACGCCCGCCTCGCCGCCGGCATCGCCCGGGTGCCCGACATGCTCCGGGCCGGCGTCCCGGTCGGCCTCGGCGTGGACGGCACCGCCTCCAACGAGTCCGGCGAACTCGGCACCGAGCTGCGCAACGCCCTGCTCATCAACCGGCTGCACGGCTCCCCCACCGCCCTCACCGGCCGGCAGGCGCTGCGCCTCGGCACCATGGGCGGCGCCCGGGTGCTCGGCCGCCAGGACGAGATCGGCTCGATCGAGGTCGGCAAGCTCGCCGACCTCGCGCTGTGGAAGATCGACGGGGTCATGCACTCCTCCATCGCCGACCCGGTCGCCGCCCTCACCTTCGGCGCGCTGCCGCCGCTGTCCGTGCTCTTCGTCAACGGCAACGCGGTGGTGGAGAAGGGGCAGCTGACCACCGTCAACGAGGACCGGATCGCGCGCGACTGCGCCCGGGCCGCCAGGGAGCTGGCAGCCCGGGCGGTCTGACGCACCCTCGGACTCCGGGGCGCCCAGGGACGGTGCGCACCCGGACTCCGCGCACCCCGCCGCGGGTGCGCGGACCGCGGCCCCGGACCCACGGCGAGGGTCCGGGGCCGCGGGGGGGGGGGGGGGGGGGGGCGCCCCCCGGGGGGGCCCCCCCCCCGCCCGCCCCCCGCCCCCCGCCCCGGCGCGGGCGGGCGCGGGGGGGC